>CAZUTZ010000006.1:0-22451 GCA_964623655.1 uncultured Wenzhouxiangella sp. | reverse complement strand
CGATCCAGCCTGGCTTCATCCATTCGACCCTCGAGAAAGGCGCGGGCATAGATGCCGGGCGAGGAGTGGCCCTGGATGTAGAGCAGATCCGATCCATCCTCGTGGTCCGGGCCCTTGAAAAAGTGGTTGAAGCCGACGTCATACAGGGTGGCCGCCGAGGCAAAGCTGGCGATATGCCCGCCCAGATCGCCGCCACGCCGCCCGGCGCGCACGACCATGGCCATGGCGTTCCAGCGAATGAGCGCCTTGATGCGGCGCTCCAGCGCCCGGTCGCCCGGCATGCTGGGAGACCGTGCCTCGGAGATGGTGTTGACGTAAGCCGTGGTCAGGTCGAACGGCAGGTGAGCGCCGGAGCGGCGCGCCAGTTCGACCATGCGCTGAAGCAGATAATGCGCGCGCTCCGGCCCTTCGCGATCCATCACCGCGATCAGGGCTTCCAGCCACTCGCGCGTTTCCTCGGCGTCCACGTCGTCGGGATGCAGCCAGTGTTCAACCATTGTTTCTACCCGTATCAAGCTGTTGTTATGCCGGTCGCGCGACACCGCAAAACGGCCCGGCGCGGCTTTGTGTTGCCCTCATTGTAGTGTGTCGGCGTGGCGTCGGTCGCCCGCGAACTTTTTCGACAAAGCGCGCTAGATCTCCAGCGGATCCATATCCACATGCCAGCGCACCCGGCGGGCTTCGGGCAAGCCGTGCAGACGCTCGACCCAGGCCGGCAGGAGCTGCAGCAGCCGCGGACGTTCGCGCGCCTGCAGCCAGAGCTGGAAACGCAGATAGCCGCCGCGACGGGCGAGGATGGCCGGCATTGGACCCTGCACCTGCAGGCCGTCGTCGGGCAGGCAGCTCGCCGCCGCCTGCAGGAACGCCATGGCCGCGCGTTCGTCGTGGGCCTCGGCCCGCAGCATGGCCAGGGCGATGGCCGGCGGCAGCTGCGCTGCCTGGCGTTCGGCCAGCAGCCGGCCAGCGAAGCTCAGGTAGTCGGAGCGGCACAATTCGGTCAACAGCGGATGCTCGGGCTGACGGCTCTGCAGGAAAAACTCGCCGGGCTGCTCGCCGCGCCCGGCCCGGCCGGCGACCTGGCAGACCGCCTGCCCCAGACGTTCCGGTGCGCGAAAGTCGGCGCTGAACAGCGCCTGATCAGCGTCGAGCACGGCGGCCAGAGTGACACCGGGCAGATGATGGCCCTTGGCCAGCATTTGGGTGCCGACCAGGATGCAGGGCCGGCCGCGGCGGATTTCGGCCAGAAGCTGGCTGAACTGGTCGCGACCGCGCATGCTGTCGCGATCGACCCGCCAGACCGGCACTTCGGGAAATCGTGCCTGCAGCTGCTGCTCCAGACGTTCGGTGCCGGCACCCAGGGACTGCAAGTCGGGCTCGCCGCAGTCCGGACAGCGCGGCGGCAGACGGCGCGACGCTCCGCAGTGATGGCATTGCAGGCGGCCGGCCGCATGATGCACGGTCATGTGCGCATCGCAGCGGTGACAGTCGGCCGTCCAGCCGCAGGAAGGGCAGATCAGCACCGGCGCGTAGCCGCGCCGGTTGCGGTAGATCAATGCCTGCCCGCCCCGGCCCAGATGGCGTTCAATGGCGGCCGTCAGCGCCGGATGCAGGCTCCCGCGCTGGCCGCGCAAATCCAGCACCGACCAGCGCGGCGGTGCGGCTTTGCCGGCACGGCGGGAAATGGACAGTAACCGGTAGCGCCCGGTCGTCGCGTTGTTCAGGCTCTCCAGGCTGGGCGTACCGGAGCCCAGCACAACCGGAATTCCGAGCAGATGAGCACGCATCACGGCCAGGTCACGGCCGTGATAGCGGGCGCCGTCGTGCTGCTTGAATGAGGCGTCGTGCTCTTCGTCGACGATGATCAGACCAGGGCGCTTGAGCGGCAGGAAAACCGCCGACCGCGTGCCGACAATGACCCGGGCCTGGCCCTCCGCGGCGGCCTGCCAGCAAGCCAGCCGCTCGCCGTCGCTCAAATCGGAGTGGTAAACCGCCGCGCTGATCCCCAGACGGGCCTCGACACGCCGGATCAGCTGCGGGGTCAAGCCAATTTCCGGCACCAGAATCAGGATCTGACGCCCGCGCCGCAACAGACGCCGCGCCGCCTGCAGATAAACCTCCGTCTTGCCGCTGCCGGTGATTCCGGCAAGCAGAAAAGCGCGATAGCGGTGGCGACTGGCCAGGATGCGCGCCAGTGCCGCGCGCTGCTCGTCGTTGAGTTCAGGCCCGGCCTTGAGCGCAGAGGCGGCACCGGCGGCAGCCGAGGCAATCCAGTTTTTTTTCAGCAGGACGCGCAAGGTCTCCGAGCTGGCGCCCCGGTCAAGCAGTTCCTGCCGCGCCATCGGGCCGCTTTTGAGCCAGTCAAGAACCTCGGCCTGGCGTTTGGCCCGACCCGGGTCCGCGCTCCGACCGGCCGCGGTCAGCGCCAGGCGTTCCGGTGGACCAGGGCGAAAAGGCTTGATTCGGCGCAGGGCGCGCGGCAGCAGCAGGTTGACCGCCTCGCCGGGAGCGAACGCATAGTAGCGATGGGCGCGGTCGAGCAGGTCCAGCAGTTCAGGCCCGATCAGGGCGGGTTCGAGTACCTGCTCGATGTGCTTGAGTCTGCCGGGATCGGCGACCTGGCCGTGCTCCAGCACCAGGCCAACCAAGCGCCGCGAGCCGAAGGAGACCAGAACGCGACTGCCGACCGGCGGCAATGCTGCCGCCGGGGGGGGAAGGTAATCAAACAGCTGCGGAAGCGGTACCGGTACGGCGACCTTGGCAGTCCCGGTCACGGGCGCACACTGGCCGCCGCCAGGGTCAGTCCTTACCGGTCGGTGCCCAGCGTCAGATCAGCGCGATGGGCAAGGCGCTGATCGCGCTGATCCAGCTCAATCAGGTCAGACAGGATCCGCGCCGATTCGGTCAGCAGCAGATCGCGGTCCTCGCCGTCTTCATCCTCGTCGTCGTCCTGAAGGCTCGTATCGGGGCCGTTCAGCATCTCGTGCATGCCCTGGTTGCGCGAAAAGCGCGCTTCCCGGCGGCTTTCACTTTCTTCCATCTCGGCCCGGCGCACGGCCTCGTTGAGAGAAATCGTGGTGCGACCCTGCATCGACTCCCACTCACTGATCTCTTCCAGAAGCGTTTGCATGTCCGGATCGGTTTCCCGGCGCTCCATGTGGCGCTCGCGGGCCAGGTCGACCAGGCCGGACAAATCTGCCATCGGGCTGAAGTCGGCCGGCTCGATCTCTCCCCAGGGCAGGGCGAAATCCAGTGCACTTTCGCCAAAGTCTTCCGGATCACCCGGCGTGGGCAGGATGATGTCCGGCACGACACCCTTGGCCTGCGTCGAGCCACCGGCAATGCGGTAGAACTGCGCCATGGTCAGCTTGATCTGGCCCAGACGGGCATCCTCGCTGCGCGACAAATCGTCAAGATCGATCAGATTCTGGACAGTGCCCTTGCCGAAAGTCGGCTCGCCCAGAACCACGCCGCGCCCGTAGTCCTGGATGGCGCCGGCGAAAATTTCCGAGGCTGATGCGCTGCGCCGGTCAACCAGCACGGCCAGCGGTCCTTCCCATGCCATGCCGGGCTCGCGATCCTGCTCCAGGGACACCCGACCGCGGGAGTCGCGGACCTGGACGACCGGGCCCTCGTCAATGAAAAGCCCTGTCATCGTGGTTGCTTCCACCAGAGCACCGCCGCCATTGCCGCGCAAATCGACCACCAGGCCTTCGATGTCTTCTTCCTTCAGCTCGTTGATCAGGCGTCGGACATCGCGTGTGGAGGAGCGATAGTTGGGTTCGTTCTGCGCCCGACCCTGGAAGTCGACGTAGAACACCGGCACGCGGACGACGCCGATGCGGCGCTCCCGGTCGCCGTCGGGAACGGTGATGATGTCGCTTTGCGCCGCCTGTTCTTCCAGCTGGACCTGGTTGCGCACGATGTCGATTTTCTTCGACGGACCGGACTGGGAATTGTCGGCCGGCAACACCTGCAGCGTGACGACCGTGTCGCGCTCGCCGCGAATTAACTGGACAACGTCGTCCAGGCGCCAGCCGACAACGTCGACCATGTCTTCGTCTTCCTGGGCCACGCCGATGATGCGATCGCCGGGCTGGAGCCGGCCGTCCAGGTCGGCCGGACCACCGGTCACGATCTCCATGACCGTGGTGTACTCGGTTTCGCGCTGCAGCATGGCGCCAATGCCGTCCAGCGACAGGCGCATGGAAATTTCAAAATTGTCCACGCTGCGCGGCGACATGAAGGCCGAATGCGGCTCGATGGAGCGCGTGTAGGCGTTCATGAAAAACTGGAACACGTCCTCGCTGTTGAATTCCGAAATGCGTCGGCCGAGATTGCGGTAGCGGTCGTCGAGCGTGGACACGATGGCTTCATCGTCCTGGTCGGCCAGGCGCAGACGCAACCAGTCGTTCTTGACCCGCTGGCGCCAGATTTCGTCCAGCGCTTCGCCATCGACGGCCCAGGGCTCTTCGGTGCGGTCGAATCGGTATTCCTCGTCCTCCGTGAAATCGAAGCCGTTTTCAAGCAGGCTGCGAGCCAGTTCCACGCGCTGGGCCACGCGGCGCTGGTAGAGCTCGAACATCACAAACGCCGGTTCCAGGTCGGCCGACTGCAGCGCGCTGGCCAGGTGCGGACGATAGCGCTCCAGATCGGCGATGTCTTCGGCAGTGAAATAAACACGATTGGGGTCGAGCAGCCGCAGATACTGGTCAAAGATTCGACTCGACATGTCTTCGTCGAGATCGATGCTGTGATAGTGATAGCCGCTGATGAAGCGCGTCGCCAGACGGCTGGCAAAGCGGTGCTCCGGCTCGGGCTCAAGCCTCAGTTCACCATTGGTCTCGCTGCCCCGGGTCTCTTCGACCAGAGTCGCCGAACCGGGCATGAAGTACAGGCTGGCCGGAACAAGCAGTACGGCGGCAAACAGCGCGCTGAGCAGACGGCGGGATTTTTTGTTCATGGGCACTATGACCAGTAGATCAAACTGAAGTTTGTTTTACGGCGAAGCCATGCAATCGAATCAGTCGAACATCATCCGTTTTCGCCGCTCGTCACTGGAGCGTAATCCAGAGAACGGCAAAACGCCGTCACGAGCGCATCCTGTGCCGCTGCCGGCGCCATTCCCGGGACGTGATCGACAAGCCGCGTCATGGCGAGATCAGCATAGCCGCATGGATTGATCAGAGCAAATGGCGACAAGTCCAGATCGACATTGAAGGCCAGGCCGTGATAACAGCAGCCCCGCCGGACCTTGAGCCCGATGGAAGCAATCTTGGCGGCTTGTACGTAAACACCGGGCATCCCCTGGCGCCGCTCTGCCGCGACACCCAGCCCGGCCAGCACATCGATCACGCACTGCTCCAGGCGATCAACCAGGCAGCGCACGCCCAGGCCCCGCCGCTCCAGATCCAGCAGCGGATACATCACCACCTGGCCGGGACCATGATAGGTCACCTGCCCGCCGCGATCGCTTTGCACCAGCGGGATATCGGAAGCCTGGAGAATGTGCTCTGCGCGACCGGCCAGACCTTGCGTGAATACCGGGTCGTGCTCGACCAGCCAGACCTCGTCAATGCTGTCGGCCCGGCGCGCATCGGTCAATGCGCGCATGTCGGCGAAGACCGAGCCATAGTCCCGGCGCCCCAGTCGCCGCACACGCAGCGGATAAGGCAGACTTTGCGGGGCGGCAGCGCTCACAGCATCATCTTGACCACATCGAGATCGTTCAGCGCCCGATACAGCGCTTCGAGCTGCTGCCTGGATTCGGCCTGGATATTGATGGTGATGCTTTCAAAGCGGCCATTGCGACTGGCTCGAAAGCGCACATCGCGCGAACGGCTGAAACTGGCGTGCCGGGCGGCCAGATCCAGGACCTCCCGGCGCGAGCTCGGGCCGTTTTCGACCATCACCTTGACCGGAAAGGCACAAGGAAATTCCAGTCCGGGCGCCTCTTTCACCACGCCGGACCCGCTCAGTCGCCGCCGAACAGACCGTCCAGCCACATGCGGACACCATCGCTGGTGCGGCCGAAAAAGCCGGCCTGCTCAACCTCGGCCAGTGCCACCAGTGGCCGACGATCGACGATATCGTCATCCAGGCTGACGACCAGTTGACCCAGACGCTCGCCGGGCGCGATGGGCGCGATCAGACGCTCGTTGAATTCCACATTGGCCTGCAACGCGTCGTACCGGCCGCGCTGCACGGTCACGAAAAAGTCCTCTTCCAGGCCGACGGGCAGCTCGTTTTCCCGACCGCGCCAGACTCTTTCACGACTCAGCTCGGCGCCGGCATCGTAAAGCTGGAAGGTCTCGAAGAAGCGGAACCCGTAGTTGAGCAGCGCCTGGCTGGCTGTGGCTCGGGCGTCTTCGCTAATCGAACCCATGACCACGCTGATCAGGCGCATGCCGTCGCGGCTGGCCGAGGTGACCAGGCAATAGCCGGCACTGCTGGTGTGACCGGTTTTCAGACCGTCAACGGACGGGTCGCGCCACAGCAAGCGGTTGCGATTGTGCTGGCGTATGTCGCCGAAAGTGAACTCGCGCTGCGAATACCAGCGATAGAACTCCGGGAACTCGGAAATGATCGCGCGGGCCAGGATAGCGATGTCGCGGGCAGTGGTGTACTGGTCCGGGTCGGGCAGCCCGGTGGCGTTGGTGTAATTGGTGCCGGTCATCCCCAGCGACTCGGCCTGCTGGTTCATCAGGCTGGCAAACACCGCCTCCTCGCCGGCGATATGTTCAGCGATGGCGACGCTGGCGTCGTTGCCGGACTGGATGATGATGCCCTGCAGCAAGTCCTCGACGGAAACCCGTCGACCCACTTCGACAAACATGCGCGACCCAGGCGTTCTCCAGGCCCGTTCGGAAATCAGCACCTCGTCTTCCAGCGCCAGATTGCCGGCCGCGATTTCGCGGAAAGCGACAAAAGAGGTCATCAGCTTGGTGATGCTGGCCGGCTCGACGCGCGCTTCGCTTTCGCGTTCGGCCAGGACCACATCGGAATGGAAGTCGACCAGGATATAGCTGGTTGCGTTGACCGAGGGCGGCGACGGAATAGGCACCTGCGCCTGGGCCGACAGCCCCCAGATCGTCAACAGGCAAGCCAGCAGCCCGCTACGGGCCGCGGAAATCATGTTTTGCATCTTTAGGGGATTTGCGAAGATCAAGAGAATTTTCAAGGATACACATATCGGGGGCGATCAAAGCCCAGGCTGACCATGTCGTCGGCCAGACGCAAGGTCTGGCCCAAATCATGCACCGGGCCGACCTGAACACGCCAGACCGAACCGTTTTCCGTTTGCACGCGCTCGGTCCGCACCGGTGAAACACCGCGAGCGCCCAGCTTGCGCGCCATTTGATCGGCCCGTTCGCGCTCGGAAAACGCACCCACCTGCAGCAGAACCGGCAGGCGCGCCGGCCGGACCTGTTCGGTCACCGGATCGTCGAAAGTGATGGCACGGACTTCTACCGGGCCGGTTCCGGCCTGGTCGATGCCCAGCTTGACCGCCGCAGCCCAGGATAAATCGATGCTGCGATCCGGGTGAAAAGGTCCGCGATCGTTGATGCGCACGATGATGCTGCGCCCGTTTTCCAGATGGCGGACCTCGGCAAAGGTCGGCAGCGGCAGGGTTCTGTGCGCAGCGGTCAGCTGAAACATGTCGTAGGGCTCGCCCGAAGAAGTTAGACGACCGTGGAACTTGGTGCCGTACCAGGAAGCAATGCCTTGGGAAACGTAACCTTCAGCCGTCGGCAGGACCGTGTAGGTCTCTCCCAGCACCGTGTAGGGGCTGTGATTGCCGTAGGCGCTGCGCGGCTCCGGTCCCGGCACCATCGGCTGGACGGCGCTGAGATCGAGGTCGACCTCGGGCGGACCGTCGACGATTGTGCCGGGCGGCTTGGCCGGCCCCGGAGCCGACGGCGACTCGCCCTCCCGCCCCGGCGTAGCACAGGCGGCCAGCAGGCACAGCAGGGCCAAAACGACGATGGCGCGCGCCGGACTGGTCAAGGCATCAGCTCCCGTATCTCTTCGGCCAGCAGCGTGACCGCCATGGCGTAAAGCGGCGATCGGTTGTAGCGCGTGATCACGTAGAAGTTGTTCAGGCCCACCCAGAACTCGGGCCCGTCTTCGGCCTCCAGCTCAATCAGGGTCGCGGCGGTCTCTTCGGGCAGGCCCGCACGGTCAAAGCGAACGCCCATGGCCTCAAGCTCGGCCAGGGTGTGGCGCGGGCGAACAGGGAAGTCCTCGTTCAAATCGTCGGGCACGTCGCTGACTGAAAGCACAACCGGCGCGCCGGTCTCCCAGCGATGTACGGCCAGGTAGTTGGCCACCGAGCCCAGCGCATCCGGCAGCGATCGCCACAAATCGCGCCGACCGCTGCCGTCGAAGTCCACCGCATAGGCGCGATAGCTGGAGGGAATGAACTGACCGATACCCATGGCGCCGGCATAAGAGCCTTGGACTTCGAACAACGGCAGATCTTCTTCTTCGGCCAGAGCCATGAAATGACCCAGCTCGGAGGCGAAGAAATCGGCACGCCGGGGGAAATAAAAGCCCAGGGTCGCCAGGGCGTCGATGACGCGAAAACTGCCGGTATTCATGCCGTAGTTGGTTTCGACACCGACGATGGCGACGATGATCTCGATCGGCACCCCGAATTGCTCGGCGATCTGTTCCAGCAGATCGGCATTGGCGCGCCAGAATTCCGCACCGGCCGCCATGCGCGTTTCGGTCAGAAAGATCGGCCAGTACCGATACCACGGCCGGGCTTCGGCGGGCCGGGTGATGGCGTCGATGATGGACTGCTGGAAGCGTGCATCGGCGAGCACGTTTCTGATCAGATCGGGATCAAGACCATGCTCGGCGCTCATCTGTTCGACAAAAGCCTCCGCGCCCGGATGCGGCTCTGCGGCATGGACGGAAAGCCAGAGCAGACAGCCGGCGCAAATCAGAAGAAAACGAGAGTAAAGGGTCATGTTCGTGATTGGTACTCGCTGATGCCAAAAATGCCGGAACACGGGTTCGGTTTCGCGCGGCCGGCAGCGTCCTGACCGAACCGCAACCCCGGCCTGTACGGGCCGCCATTGTAGCTTGCACCGGCGCCTTGTCCGCAAGGCTTTTCGCTGGCCTCTTTCATGCCGCATGCATGAACCGGCGGCGGCTGTACAGGCCCATGATGACCCCGAAGCCGGCCAGCATCGTGACCGCCGAAGTCCCCCCGTAGCTGACCAGCGGCAAGGGCACCCCGACCACAGGCAGAAGCCCGCTGACCATGGCGACGTTGACCACCATGTACAGGAAGAACATGCTCACGATGGTGGCGCTCAAAAGCCGACCGAAATTGTCGCGACAGCGGCTGGCCATGTAGAGCGCCCGCAGGGTGATCAGTCCGTAGAGTGTCAGCATCAGAACGACGCCGACAAAACCGAATTCCTCGGCCAGCACGGAAAAAATGAAATCCGTATGGGGTTCGGGCAGGAACTCCAGGTGCGACTGGGTACTGGCCTGCCAGCCCTTGCCGAACAGACCGCCCGAACCGACCGCAATCTTGGACTGGATGATGTTCCAGCCCTGGCCCAGGGGATCGGATTCGGGGTTGAGAAAGGTCAGCACGCGGCTCTGCTGATAGGCGTGCAGATTCAGCCACAAGAGGGGCAAGGCGGCGACGGCGCCGACCCCCATCATGATAATCAGACGCCAGCGCAAACCGGCCAGGAACATCAACACCAGCCCGCTGGCCGCCACCAGTACGGCGGTGCCCAGGTCCGGCTGAATGGCAATCAACGCGGTCGGCACGGCGATCAGGACCAGGCCCAGCGCCGTATCGCGCCACCCCGGCGGCAGCGGCTGACGGCCGTACCATGCAGCCAGCATGAGCGGCAGCGCCAGCTTCATCGCCTCGGCAGGCTGAAATCGGATGAACCCCAGATCCAGCCAGCGCTGGGCGCCGCGGCCGACCCCGAAAAAGGCCGTGGCCAGCAACAAGACCAGCGCGGCGACAAACAGCCCGGGCGCCCAGATCTTGAGCAGTCGCGGCGGTATGTAGGCCATCACCAGCATCGCAACCAGCCCGACCCCCAGTCGCACACTCTGCTGCCAGACCAGACCGACGCGCTGCTCCCCGGCGCTGTAGAGCACGACCAGACCCACGCCCATCAGAACCAGCAACAGAAACAAAAGCCAGCCGTCCACGCGCAGGATCACCGGCCCGATCGAGCGCTGGGAAAAGACCGCCGCCATCAGTAACCCAGCTCCAGCGCCCGGCTCATGACCTGCGCGGCGACCGGCGCAGCCACTCCAGCGCCGCCGCCGCCGTGCTCCACCACCACGCTGAGCGCCACTCTTGGCTCGTCGTCGGGGCTGAAGCCGATGAACAGAGCGTGATTGCGCAGATGTTCCGGCCTTTCATCGTCCATCCGTCGTCGGCGCTCGTCGTCGTCGTCCGGCAGGCCGAAGACCTGCGCGGTACCGGTCTTGCCGGCCATCCGCACCGGCAAGTCGGCTGCAACCGCACGCGCCGTGCCCCGGCGTCCGTGAATGGTCGCGGCCATGCCGTTGAAGACGGCGTCCCAGTGCTGCGGCCGGTGTTCGATCATGCGCGCCGGCTCGGAGTGGCCGACCAGCCGGGGCGGCGCCGTATAGCCGCGCCCGGCCAGCGCAGCCGTGGCATGGGCCAGCTGCAGCGGCGTGACCACCGTGAAGCCCTGGCCGATGCCGGTAATCACGGTCTCGCCGGGAAACCACGGTTCACCGAATGTCGCCCGCTTCCAGGCCCGGGTCGGAAGCACGCCCGTCACCTCCCCCGGAAGATCGATGCCGGTGCCGCGGCCGAAGCCAAACAAAGCCAGTTCGCGTGAGATCCGATCGATCCCCATATCCACCGCCAGCTGGTAGTAGTAGGCGTTGACCGACTCGGCCAGCGCATCTTCAAGATCCACCCAGCCGTGGCCGCCCCGCCGCCAATCGCGATAGCGCCGGCTATGGCCGGGCAGCTGAAAATATCCGCTGGAGAAGACTTGCTGCGTCGGCGTGATGTAGCCGTCATCCAATCCGGCCAGCGAAAGAAAGGGCTTGACGGTCGATCCCGGCTCGTAACCGCCGGCCAGAAAACGATTGAACAGGGGGCGCTGGAGGTCAGCCAGCAGGTGCGCATACGCGTCGCGGCCAATCCCGTGAACGAACAGATTGGTGTCGAAACCCGGCTGGCTGACCAGCGCCAGCACTTCTCCGGACTCCACCGCCAGCACCACGACCGCCCCGGCCCGGTCTCCCATCGCCTCGACCGCGGCCAGCTGCAGGTCGAGGTCGATACTCAAGCGAAGATCACGACCAGGCGTCGGGTGGCTACGCTCCAGCACCCTGAGCACCCGGCCCCGAGCGTTGGTTTCGACGCGCTCGAAACCGGGCTGTCCGTGCAGGTCGTCCTCGTAATAGCGCTCGATGCCGGTCTTGCCGACATGCGATGTGCCGCGATAGCGGTCGACCGGAAGGCGCTGAAGGTCGCGCTCGTCGATCCTGCCGACATAGCCGATGACATGCGACAGCGCTTCGGCGTGAGGATAGTGGCGAGTCAGATAGGCCTCGATCTCGACACCCGGCAAGCGATGGCGTTGAGCGGCCATCCGGGCCAGTTCCTCCGGCCCCAGATTCGGCTTCAAGGTCACCGCCTGAAAACGCCTGGAGCGCAAACGCTGCCGCTCGAAACGCTCCAGGTCGGATGGCGTGATGTCGATCAGCGCTTGCAGCTCGGCCAGGGTTTCATCCACGGAAGGTGTGCGCTCCGGCACGATGACCAGGCGATGGGCAGTGAGGTTTTCAGCCAGTACTCGTCCGTGCCGGTCCAGAATCAGCCCCCGATTGGGCGGCAGTGCCTGCAGCCGAACGCGGTTTTCGTCGGCCCGGCCGGCGAACAACTCGTGCTGATTGAGCTGCAGGTGGCCGAAGCGCCAGCCCAGCAGGCCCAGAGCAACAATGACCGCGGCAATCAGCCAGCGCAGGCGCGCCGACACCACGGCCAGCTCGGCCAGTTCATCACGCACCGCAGCCAGTGAAGGCGACCGATTCATGAGCTTTTTCGCACCCGCTGGCGACGCCGCATGGCATCAAGCAACAGAAAAAGCCAGGGCCACAACACCACGCTGATCAACGGGCTCAACCACCAACTCCAGTGCGGCCAGCCCTCCCCCGCCAGGCCAACCACCCATAAGTGGATGATGCGATCATTGACCAAAAGCGCCAGGACCGCGGCGGCCTGCTGCCAGGGCGGGAAGAAGCGAATGCGGGCGCGAAAACGCTCGAGCAGATAGGCCAGGATCACCAGCGCCAGCGCGTGCTGGCCGAGCAGCGTGCCCGACATCAGATCCAGCAGCAGTCCGAGCAGAAAGCACGACCCCAGCGTCCGCATGCGGCCGCCCTCGAGATTCCAGTAGATGATGACCAGCACCAGCCAGTGAGGCCGGGCGGCCTGCAGCGCCTCCGGCATGGGCATCAGCGTCAGCAGCAGGGCCGCAGCCAGACTGAATACCAGCAGCATCTGATCGGATTCGCGAGCGCTCATGGCTCGGTGTTCTCCTGGGCATCGGGGTCGGTAAGCTCGTCACGGTCTTCGACCGCCGGCGTCGGTTCATGGTTCTCGGGGTCCTCTTCGGCCGCCGGCGCCGCTTCCGGCTCGGCGTCGCCGTCGGAGTCGAAGACCCGATCCAGCACCATCAGGAAGCGCGACCGCTCGGGGCGCCCCATCGGCCGCAGATAGGCGGCGGCGAAGGCTTCTCCAACCGGTCGCTCGACGCGCTCGACCCGCCCGACGGGCAATCCGGGCGGAAAAACACCGCCCAGGCCGGAGGTCAGGACAACATCACCACGCTCCAGGTCGACGTTCATCGGCAGGTCGGTCAACCGCAACTCGGCGTCCAGTCCGCTGCCGTAGGCAATGGTGCGCAGGCCCGTGCGCCGGATCCGGACCGGCAAGGCGTGATCCGGATCGGTCAGCAGGATCACGCGGGCGCTGTGCAAAAAGACCTCGTCGAGCTGACCGACCAGACCCCGCGCGTCGACCACAGCCTGGCCGACGACCAGTCCGTCGCGACGACCGCGATTGATCAACACCCGGTGGGAAAAAGGGTTCAGATCGACCTGCCGGATGGTCGCGGCCGTCGACCCCAAGGCGACAAGCTGTCTGGCGCCGATCAGTTCCCGGAGTTCGGCATTCTCCTCGCGCAGTTGCTCCAGCACCAGCAGATCCGCCGACACCCGCGCCAGATCGCGCCGCAGGGCATGCGACTCGGCCAGCAGCTCGCGGCGCGCGGTCAGGCCCTCATTCAGTCTGGCGCCTGTGCGGAAGGGCCACTCGATGGCGAGCATGAGCGGTTCGGCCAATAATCCCGCCCTGGCGCGAACCTGGTCAACCCAGCGCTCGCGGTAATCGAGGCTCATCAGGACAATCGCCAGCAGCGCGTAAGCCATGAGCCGGGACGTGCGCCCGGCCAGATCAGGACCGAATTCGAAGCGACTGCCAGGCGCGTTCACCGTAGATTTGGAGCGGACACGCGACTAGCGGTCCTTCAAGTGCCGAAGAAGTAATCGACCCGGTTTTCGTCCATCATTTCCAGCGCGCGTCCGCCGCCGCGGGCGACACAGGTCAGCGGGTCGTCGGCGATGATGACCGGGAGGCCGGTCTCCTCCATCAGCAGCTGGTCGAGGCCGCTCAGCAGTGCACCGCCGCCGGTCAGCACGATTCCGGTCTCGGCCACGTCGGCACACAGCTCCGGCGGGGTCTGCTCCAGCGCCACCCGGACTGCGCTGACGATGCTGGACAGCGCCTCCGACAGGGCCTCGAGTATTTCGTTGCTGTTCAAGGTAATCATCTTGGGCACCCCCTCGGCGAGATTGCGTCCGGAGACCTGGATTTCGCTGTTGACGTCCTGGGCATAGGCGCAGCCGATCTCTGTCTTGATGCGCTCAGCCGTCGTCTCGCCGATCAGCGTGCCGTATGACCGGCGCACATAGTTGACGATGGCTTCGTCGAAATGGTCTCCGCCCAGGCGAATCGAGTTGGAGTAAACAATGCCGTTGAGCGAGATGACGGCCACTTCCGAGGTGCCGCCGCCGATGTCAAGGACCATGGAACCGCGCGCCTCGTGGATCGGAATTCCGGCGCCGATAGCCGCCGCCATGGGCTCTTCGATCAGGTAGACCTCGCGCGCGCCGGCCCCCTCGGCCGACTCCTTGATCGCGCGCCGCTCGACCTGCGTCGAAGAACACGGCACGCAAACCAGCACCCGCGGGCTCGGTCTGAGGAATCGGGATGCGTGCACCTTTTTGATGAAGTGCTGCAGCATCTGCTCGGTCATGTTGAAGTCGGCGATGACACCGTCTTTGAGCGGCCGCGTGGTGCGGATGTTGCCGGGCGTGCGGCCCAGCATCTGCTTGGCTTCAGCGCCGACCGCGGCGACCGACTGCGGACCGCCCCGGCCACGCTCCATGCGGATCGCCACCACGGATGGCTCATCGAGAACAATGCCCTGACCGCGAACAAAAATCAGGGTGTTGGCAGTCCCGAGGTCAATCGACAAATCGTTGGAAAAAATGCCGCGAAGGCGCTTGAACATGGTCTTAAGCTGCCGTTTGCAGCTGGATCAGGGCAAGCTCGATATTGTACAGCCCGGACTTGTTAAATGGCCGGTAATTCCCGGCCCGGTCGATGCTCCGCCTCGTAATCGGCCAACCACCGCAAAAAATCATCGGCTTGCAGTCCCGGGGCATAAAGGTAGCCTTGCGCGAAGTCGCAGCCCGAGCCGCGCAAGAAATCAGCCTGAGCCAGGGTCTCCACGCCCTCGGCCACCACTCTGAGCCCCAATGAATGGGCCACGCTGATGATCGCCTGACAAATCGCCTGACCTTCCAGATCGTCACCCAGGTCGCAGACGAAGCTGCGGTCGATCTTCAATATCTGAAGCGGAAATTTCTTCAGATAGGCCAGAGAGGAGTAGCCCGTTCCAAAATCATCCAGTGCCAGCTGGATACCGTCGTCAGCCAATGCTCGCATGATCGCTGAAGCCTGTGGCGCCATTTTCATGGCAGTGCGTTCAGTCAACTCCAACATGATCTGATTCGGGTTGACCGCAAACTTGGCGATTCGGCCCAGCAGGCTCGGCTTGAAATCCTCGCGCCAGAACTGTTCCGGCGCAACATTGATGCTGACGGGCAAATCGAAATCACCGCCCCGTGTCCACTCGCGCTGCTGTGCAAGCACGCGATCCAGAACATAATTCCCCAGCCGGTTGATCAGCCCGGTCCGTTCGGCCACCGGTATGAACTGACCCGGTGAGATCGACTGGCCGTCCTCGCGCCGCCAGCGCAGCAGGGCTTCCGCCCCCACCACACCACCGCGCTGAAGATCGATTTGCGGCTGATAGACGACATAAAAATCGCCTTGCTCCAGACTCTGCCGCATCTCGCTTTCGATGCGCGCCGTCGATGAGGCGGCTTCGGCCATCCCCTGTTCAAATAAACGCAAGGTATTGCGGCCGTCGGCCTTGGCCTGATACATGGCCGTATCGGCGTTCTTCAACAACGCATCAAAAGTCTCACCATCCTTCGGGTACTGCGCCACGCCGATCGACGCCGAGACCTGGTGACTCACCTGATCCACCACAAAGGGCTGAGCGGCGGCCTCAAGGATAGTTTGCAGACGCTCGACAGCTTGGTTCGGATTGATGTTTTCCAGCAAAAAAACAAACTCATCGCCGCCCAGGCGGGCAACGGTGTCCTCCTGCCGGAGACATTCCCGCAAGCGCCTGGCCAGCAAAATCAGCAGGCGATCACCCACTTCATGTCCAAACGCATCGTTGATTTCCTTGAACCGGTCGAGGTCCAGAAAGGCCAGCGTAAACGAGCTGCCGGACCGCCGCGACACCTGGATCGCGTGGAGCACTCGCTCGCGGAGCAGATATCGATTCGGCGCGCCGGTAAGCGGGTCGTAAAAGGCCAGGCGCTGGATTTCTTCCTCAGCCAGCTTTTGTTCGCTGATATCACGAACCACCATGATGTGATGAACCGACTGATCCGCACCAGCCCTGACACGGCTGATCCGCAGCCAGGCCGGATAGGTCTGACCGTCCTGCCGACGCGGCAGCACCTCTCCTTCCCAGAAACCCGACTCGTCCAGGCGGCGCTTGATTTTGCCCAGTTCATCAGGGCCCTGGCGTTCGGACAACAGCCTGAGCGGGTTGAAGCCAAGGATATGCTCCGAGGTAAAGCCACTGATCTGTTCGAAAGCCGAATTGACGAAGATGGTCCTGTGATCCTGATCGGTGATCAGGATCGCTTCGCTGCCACGGCTGAAAATCTCCGCCGCCAGATCCAGCCGAGACTGCATTCTTCGATTCTCGGTCACGTCGGTCGCGACAACAGCGACCCCGAAACAGGCGTCATGCTCATCGCGCAGCGCAAAGCGAACGGCAGAAAAGACATGCGTCTGACCCGACTCCGTACGCAGACTCAACTCTTCAGCGTTCGAATCACCGCCATGCAGGGCACGCTGGTCGTTGCGACGCTCACGCTCAGCCGTCTTTCGATCCATGCACAAATGACGATCCAGGCCGCTGACGCGGCTGCTGTCAACCCCGAAGAAGCGGCCGGCCGCGCGGTTCATCAACAGACAGCGTCCCGCTTCGTCGAAGGCATAGATCAATGCCTCACTGTTGTCCATCAGCGAGCGGTGCAGTGCGCGCTCCCTGTCTCGCTCGGCTTCGACCCGCCGGTCGATCAACAGCATCAGGAAATGCCTGTCGGCGTGATATTCGTTCCCCAGCCGCAGCAACAGACAGTCCATGGGTATGCTGCCGCCGTTAGCATCCAGCACAGGCACGCGTTCATTGCTGGCCATTCGCGCCTCCCGCCCCGCTTTCTGCAAAGCGGCACTGAACCAGTCTCCGCCCCGATCCTGGAACAACCTGAACACCGAATGACGCTGCAACTGCCGCGATGCGGCAAAACCGAACAGATCGGCCGCGGCCTGATTGGTCTGCTCGATCACCCCCATCCGGTTGATGACCAAGGCAGGGAGGGGCAAGGCGTTGAACAGCGTCCGGTAACGCAGTCGCTCGACTTCGATCAGAGACTTGGTTTCAGTCAATTCAAGGTTCTGAATTTCCAGTTCAGCCTGATGGATTTTCAGATCTTCCAGCAGTTGATCGGCGTCTTCCGGAGTCTCGGGATTCGGCGACGTCAGCTCGCCTCGCGCCAGAGCACTGCGGGCACGACTGCGCAGCTGAGCCAGTTTTTTAGAATAATCTTCCACCGGGATTACCGAATCTTCAGGGCTGGGGGCTGTGCCAGTCAGTGATATTGATGTGGCTGACAACGGCGGAGAAGGGCCCCTGGTTGACCGGGGCGACATTCATCAAAAACCAGCGCTGTTCGTCCGGAGAGTGACAGGGGTACCGGAGACTGAATTCGCTGCGCGTGCCCTCCAAGACCGACTTGACGCCAGCCACAGCCGCAGCAGCGATGTCACCGTCACTGCTGCCGTCCGAACGACAAGCCTTGAAATAATTGGCGCCAGGCCCCGAGTGCTGGAGTGTCGGATCGCCGTTGGCTCGGGCGAATCGACGCCAGGCTTCATTGACCATGGCGACCGTGCCGTCGATCTCCAGCACCGCGATGTGCTCCGGCAAAGCATCGATGATGCTCTGCAATGCCTTGAGATCGCGAACCGCCGTGACGTCGATGAAGGTTGCTACCGCCCCGACGGCGCTGGTCGAGGAGGCCCGATAGGGCAAGATGCGCATCAACAGCTGCTTGCCGTCGGCAGCCGGCACCTCGCGTTCAACCACTCTCTCCGACCTGACGGTCCGTCGCAGGTCATCCATCAGCCCGGGGTGAGCGATGTTGTGGGTCACCTCGTCAAGGGGGCGGCCAACATCCGATGGCCGCAGGCGAAAATAGTCGACCGAATCCGGGCTGAATCGGCTGACATGCAAGTCCTGGTCGACGAACACCGTCGCAATACCGACCGCCTTTTCCATGGAATCCAGATCGGCGTTCAGACGATTGAGAATCTGAACCTTTTCCTGATACTCCGCGTTGACCGTATTGAGCTCTTCATTGACCGACTGCAATTCTTCATTCGAGCTCTGCAATTCTTCGTTAGAGGCCATCAATTCTTCATTGGTGGCCTGCAACTCTTCGTTGGCCGTCTCCATCTCTTCAATGCTTGCCTGCAGACTCTCACGCGTCGCAGCCAGTTCCTGCTCGAGCATTTCGATATGGGCGGAATTCTCCGCACCGACGTCTATGGGCCTTTCTTCAGGCACGTCACGCTTGACACTGTGGGCCTCGAACGACAGCAGCATGTAGCGCTCGTCATCTTCCATGCGCAACGGTCGCACGCGCAGATTCACGCTCAGGGTTACCCCGTCGGACTGCTTCACCGCAAGTGGGCTGGATGCCAGGGGGGTTCCATCCTTCGCCACCTTGTACAGCAGCGCCGAGGCGACCGGCACCAGTGGTTCGGCCAGAATGCGATTCAGATCGAGACTGGCCAACCCTTCACGCATGCGAATGAAGGGCTGCACATCGCCGAACAGATGCACCGCCTCATGCTGATTATTGACCAGGATGGAGGGCGGCGCATACGCCTCAAGCAATTCGTGCACGCCATGGTCGATCAAGACGGCGTCACGTGATCGGCGCGGACTACGGCTGTCCTCGCGCGATGGGCGAGCGGGTCGATCGGCGCCAAACGAAGCAGCCACATCCATGGCGAACACGGGCGGCAAAGCGGTCGCGGTGCGTGCGAAAAGTTTATGCTTGGAATCGATCGTCTCAAAAGCCTCGTCCAGCCCCGACATTGATTCGCTCGGCCCGAGAAAAAGGTAGCCGCCGGGCTTGAGTGCATACTGCAAGCGTCGAACCGCCTGCGACTGAGCCTCTCGTTTGAAATAGATCAGCACGTTGCGGCAACTCACCAGGTCCATTCGGGTAAACGGTGGATCACTGAGCAGATTGTGGCGGGCGAAGACGATGCACTGACGCAGTTCATTGCTGACCTGGTAGGAGTGACCGGAGCGGGTAAAAAAGCGCTCGATCCGTTCCGGCGTGAGCTCGGCCGCAGCAGAATCCGGATAGACCCCGGCACCTGCCAGCTCGATCCCTTGCTCGTTGACGTCGGTGGCGAACACTTTCAAGCCCGGTCGGCGCCCGTGCCGATCGAAAGCCTCAAGAAACAGCATGGCGATGCTGTAGGCTTCCTCACCGGTTGAACAACCCGCAACCCAGACCCGGAGCTGGTCACCGGTTCCAGCCGCAGCGACGATTTTTCGCACGGCCGTTTCGGCCAGGCGTGCATAGCTCTGCGGGTCGCGGAAAAAGCTGGTCACCGGGATCAACAATTCTCGACGCAGGGTCACAGCCTCGCCCCGGTCTTCTTCCAGCAGGCACAGATAATCGTCCAGTGAATCCGCCTGGCGGACCTGCATGCGGCGCTCAATGCGCCGGAGCACGGTCGACGGCTTGTAGTCGCTGAACCCAATGCCGCCGATGCTGTGCAGCAGCTGCATGATGCCATCGAAGGCATCATCCGCCCTGACTGAAGGCGCCTGTTCGGACGGATCAGCGATCGTGCTGTCCGGACTCCGGAGAAAATGCGTTTGCAGACGCGCCGGCAGCGCTTCAGCCGGCTAGACGGCGTCGACCAGACCCGTGTTGATCACCGAGCTTGGCATGCCGTCAAACTTCGCCTGGCGCGGGTCCTGCGCCACAAGCAGGCCACCTGCGGCATTGATTTCGGCCGAACCCCGTGTGCCGTCCGAACCGGTTCCCGACAGAATGACGGCCACGGCCTGGGCCCCGAACGCAGCGGCCAGGGAGGTCAGAAAAAGATCGATGGGCAGCGTCAATCCCGGTCCGCGCTTGGGGCGCAGCCGCAGCCGGTCTTTTTCAAGCGTCAGAATATTGCCCGGCGGAATCAGATACACGTGGTCGGCGGCAATGCGGGTGCCATCCTCTGCCACCTGAATGGGCATGTCGGTATGGCGGGCCAGCAAATTGCCCATCATGCTTTTGTGATCGGGCGACAAATGCTGAACCACGACAAACGCCGCGCCCGTATCAGCCGGGCACTGGCCGAAAAACTGCTCCAGAGCTTCCAGGCCGCCGGCTGAGGCGCCGATGCCGACGACATGGCCTTTGAAAACGGCTTGCGAGGACGACTCGCCGTCTTTGTCACTCGATCCTTGTGGTGTCTCGGTCTCCATGCTTCAGCGCAAGATTGAGCCCCCTTATCGCGCAAAGCCAGCCGTCGGAACTCTAATATAGCAATAAACTAATACAGGCAGCTTCGGAATTGACCGACTCAAGCGTGTCACCTCCCAATCGCCTCAATCCGGACGCCGACCAAGGGCGTTAAACTATCGCTCCACCCGTTTTTTTCCGAATCCATGTCCATCCTGATCTGCGGCTCGATTGCCTATGACAACATCATGGTGTTCCCCGAGCGCTTTCGCGATCACATCCTGCCGGAGAAGACCCACATGCTCAACGTGGCTTTTCTGGTCCCCGAACTGCACCGATTCTTCGGCGGCTGCGCCGGCAACATCGCTTTCAGCCTGAAAAAACTGGGCGGGGAACCGGTCCCCATGGCCACCGTCGGCAGCGACTTCGACGATTACCGCCGCCATCTGGAGCGGCTGGACATCCGTACCGAGCGGCTGGTGTGCCTGGAGGAATTCTGGACCGCGCAGGCCTACATCACCACCGACATCGACGACAACCAGATCACGGCTTTCCATCCCGGCGCCATGAACGAGGCCCACCGCGAAGCCGTGACGGCCGATCCGGCGATCGCGCTGGGTATTATCTCGCCCGACGGCAAGCAGGCCATGCTGGACCATTCAGCGCAGATGGCGGCGGCGGGCATTCCGCACGTGTTCGATCCCGGCCAGGGTCTGCCCCTGTTCAGCGGCGATGAGCTCAGGCAAATGATCCAGCGCGCCGACTGGCTGACGGTCAATTCCTACGAGTGGGAAATGCTCAAAAACCGGACCGGCCTGGACCGCGAAAGTGTCCTGCCCATGCTGCGCGGCGGGCTGGTCATCACCCACGGCGGCCAGGGATCGGAACTGGTCACCGCCGGGGGCGTGGAAACCATCCCGGCCGTGCAGCCCGAGCGCATCGAAGACCCCACCGGATGCGGCGACGCCTACCGCGCCGGATTGTTGTTCGGCCTGGAGCGCGGCTGGCCGCCCGGCGACGCCTGCCGCCTGGGCTCGGTGCTCGGCGCGATCAAGATCGCCCATGCCGGACCCCAACAGCATGACTTCACGCCGCAACAGGTTGCCGAGCATTTCGAGTCTGCCTTTCAAAAGCCGCTACCGGCCTGATTTTTGCTTCAAGCAACCGACTCTCCAACGCCAACCCGGAGTTTTTCAGAATGCACCAGGAAATCAACGCCAAACACCTGAAGGAATCCTTTCTCGGCGAGGAACTTGACGATGCCGACATTAGCGCGCTGCGCAGCGTAATGACCATCAAGACGGTCGGTGGGGGCGAGTTTCTGGCCGAAGAGGGATCGCGAGATCGCCACCTCTATCTGCTGGCTGAAGGCGCGCTGGAAGTGCTGGCCCTGCAGCACGGCGAGCCCACCCATATTTACGCCATGACGCCCGGCGAGTTCGCCGGCACGCGCGCTTTTATCGACGGCACGCCGCGCTCGGCGTCGCTGAAAGCCCAGATGGATTCGGTCGTCTACTGCCTGGAGCCGGACGCCTTCGAGACCCTGATTGAGCCGCATCCGCATCTGGTCTACAAGATCATGCGGGCCATTTTCCGCATCACCCATCTCAATCTGATGCGCATGAACCGCGAAGCCCAGGAACTGGCCAACTACGTCTACAAGATCGGCGGACGGTATTAGCCGCCTACCTCAGCGAGCCGATCACGATGTATTCAAAAGGCTGCATTTGTCTACACGACGTGAATGCGCTAAGTTATTGCTTCGGAGGATAGTTCTTGGTTCAAGGAAAAAGGATCGCTCATGAAACGAAAAATGTTTGCTCTGGCTATAGCTGGCCTGTTCGCTGTCATGGCTGGGCCGCTCGTGGCCGACATCAACGAGCAGTGCCTGATGTGCCACCAGGACATGGAAGGCAATCCGGTACAGGCTCACCGTGACTGCATGGCCTGTCACGAAGGCGGCGCCGAGGAGCACATCGACAATATTCGCCAGCCGCCGGATGCGGTGACCGACGAGACCTGCGTCACCTGCCACCAGCCCACGGATGAATTCAAGGAAATCAGCGCGCACCAGATGGACATGGAGTGCAGCGCCTGCCACAGCATCCACGACGACTGAGCAACCAGGGATTACGGGAGGCGCTGCCTCCCGGCCCTATGTCTGACCGCCCGCCGCCGATGGCGACATCGCGCGGCGGTTTTTTTAGCCGGTCGCCGCCAGC
>CAZUTZ010000005.1:0-22590 GCA_964623655.1 uncultured Wenzhouxiangella sp. | reverse complement strand
TTACGAGACTACGCGCCGACGTTATCAATAGCTGAGAAAGATGCGTAATCAGGAAAAGGATTGAACATGGTGAAGTTTTCCGTACTGATCAAACGCAAGCCCGATATGACGGTGGAGGAATTCCGCCGCTACTGGACCGAGCAGCACGGCCCGCTGGTTCAAAGCGTGCCGGAGTTCATGCGCCATATCCGACGCTACGTGCAGTGTTATCCACGCCTGCAGGACTGGTCTGAGTTTCCCGGCGTCGAGCCGGCTTACGACGGCATAGCCGAGCTATGGGCCGACAGCTTTGATGAACTCAAGGCGGCCTTTTCCGAGCCCCGCTACCTGGAGCTCATTCGGCCGGACGAAGCGAAATTCGCCGACCTGGGGCAATGTCGTTTTCTGGTTTGTGACGAGGTTGAGGTTGGCTGATAAGGGTTTTATGGCAACTGAGTTTAAGCGTGCACGATTCCACGCCGCTCGCCCAACAGGTTGCCTGACAGAAACGCTTTCACTTCAGTCGAGTCCCTGAAACCGGGCGGCCATGGCCAGCGAAGTCTCAGTGCCCTTGATGATATTGGCTGGCGCGGACTGCCGAATATCGGCGGACTTGAATTGATAGAGCTGATAATTACACACGGCTGAAATGCCGGAAAATGCATCGTCGTGCTGGAAAAAAAAGGCCCGGGCAATACCCGGGCCTTCTTCGTGGTTACCAAGCGCAGGATTGTCAGAATACTCGTCTACGCAATCCGACGAATGCCACAGCCAGGATCATGAGGCTCAACAGAATCAAGGCCCATGCATTGTTGACTGGGACGGGAACTGGCGGCTCGGCGGGAACGTCGCTTGTCATGAAAGTCAGAACGTTGGCGTTTGTGCGGCCTGCCTCATTGATGGCTACAGCTCGGACGAAGTACTCCACATCCGGCTCCAGGCCGGAGACTGGCAGACTGAAGCTGACGTTGGTAGCCGGCCCGTCCACCGTCGCAGGGGTCGCGACTTCCAGTTCGGAGTCGACGAAGTCCTCGTTATCGGCCCACTCGAAGTAAAGGGTGAGCGTCTGGTCATCCTCAGTTTGACCGCTGTCTCCCAGGTTGCCGTTAAAGGTGGCGGTTTCGGGGCCAGTAATCGTGACTGAGACGGTTTCCAAGGTCGGGCGCGTTACATCGGTGTCGTACTCGAAACCAACCAAAACTCTGGCTTCATCCAGCCGATCGGCGGAAACGCCTTCACGGGATTGAGGCGTGCCGGAGCTGGAGAAGCGATAGGCCCGATTGATTTCCGGGTACCACTCGTCGATGATCGCGCTGCCCTGAAGCAGGTTCTGAACATCGATCAGCGTGGATGCGAAGTGGCAATTGCTACCACTATCGTGCGAGCCCTGAGCGATGATATAGAGTTGGTCGGGCTCGAGGGTGACGGGGTCTGAGAGAGTGGCTCGACCCGCCTCGATTTCTGCCGGCGTTGGACCGCCGGGAGAAGTCGAATCGGCCCGATCAAAGGAAACGGTGGCCAGAAGATCGTCCATACGGACACGCGGTTGCGCGGGCTCGCCGGGCACTGTTACTGTTCCACCTGTATCGGTGGCGGTATACAAGGCGCCGGAAAATTCGCTGGCATTACAGGTACCCGCGTTACCCCAGCCGCCAATCAAACCCGTGACGGTGACTTCCCGGTTCACTTTGAACGCGTATCCGCGCCAGAAAAAGTCGTTGTAATTGGTCCCCGTGGCGTAGTTGGATACCCGGAATTCGCCGGTCTGAGCCACCGCCGTCAGCGGCAGGATGGTCAGGAGCGAACCCAGAATGAGCCCATTGATCACGGTTAAGGCGATAAGCTTGCACCTAGCGGTGCCTGCCCTGACATTGTCTCCCATAAACATGCTTGTTCTCCTATTGAGTGCTTTCTATCACAAGGCGCGAGCCGCGATTAGCAACATTTCGCTAAAGCAGAGTATAAAGCCCGTTTTCCCTGATTTCCAGCAGCAAATGGAACGAGAGCTTCGTCCACTGCCGTGTGCGGATCCCGATCGGCGACCAAAAGGGCGACTTTCAAGACGTGAACGTCGTTCCAGGCTGGAGAACGGATCGCTCAGTCGAATCGGAGGCCTGGCCTCAGTGGCGTGGTTACCTCGTTGTCGAGTGTCTAGAAGGCCGTGGGCTCGACCACGCTTGCCGGATATCCGGCGCCCTTGCAGGCGGCCAGTATCTGGTCGATGTTCGTCTCAGCGGCATTAAAGCGAACGGTGGCTGTTTGCGCCTCGCCGTCAAACTGAATCGCGGACACGCCGGCCACCTGATGCACCGCTTCTTCAATCTGCATCTCGCAAGACATACAGACCATATTAGGAATGGACACTTTGACTTCGTCCAACTTGGGCTCGGCCAAAGCGAAGTTGAAGCCCACAAGCAAGAGCAGGGCCAGACCAAAAGAGGTTTTTTGCAGCATGGTGAGTTCTCCTATGAGGCGGGGTGGTCCGGTTAAAGAATTACGGAATAAAGTAACTAAGACGCGTGGATGCAGCAAACCCAAAATTTGTGGTCAATCCGGTTTACGAGTTGCCGATTGGTCGATCAAGACCGGCCAGGCGGAAAGCGCAGCCCAATGGTGAACGATCGTCCAGATCATTGACGACGACGGCGCTTCCCGTGCAGCCGTATTGCAGGTGTCGCCCCGGCGCAGGGCGAGCGCGCCCCTTGGCATTTGCCGCACTGCATCCGGATCAAGTCCGTGGTGATTGCAACGGCAGCCTGATTCACTCGGCCTCGGCCGTTCGCGTTTTCTTGTCCGATGCATCTTCCATCATGACGTCCATCAGGGCGTCGACCAGGTTGGTGGGCAGATCGCGGGTGATGAAGACGATGTGCGAGCGCCGGTCTTCGTCCGGCCACTGCGGCAGGCGTTGGGGTGGGTGGAACAGGTGCTGGACACCCTGAATGACCAGCGGTTGGTCCATGCCCTGCACGTTGAGAATGCCCTTGACGCGCAGCAGGTCCTGGCCGGCCAGCCGTAGCAGCATCTCGAGTGCGGTATCCAGGCGTTCGGCCTGGATCGGCTGGTCGATGGTGAAGCAGCGGGCGCGAATGCGCTCGTCGTGCCGATTGATGTCGTGGCCGTGATGGTGATCGTGATCCTGATGATGGCCATGATCATGGCCGCAGTCATGATCGTGTTCGCCGGATTCGGCTGACTGGCTGGGCAGGGTGGCCGGCTCGTAGGCTTCGGCCTGCAGCCAGCGCCGCGCGTCGTGACTGCGCGCCTCGGCGTCATACAAGCCCAGACCGCTGATCGCTTCGGCCGCGACGCGGCCGTGGTCGGCTACCACGCGCCGGGCGGCCGGATTGACTTGCGACAGGCGCTGCTGCAACCGGTCCGCGGTTTCTGCTTTGGCGGCATCGGCCTTGGTCAGTATCAGGCAGTCGGCCAGGGCGGCCTGCTTGAGGGCTTCTTCGTGGTTGTCCAGCGTGGACAGACCGTTGGCCAGATCGATCACGCTGACCACGCCGTCGAGCCGGTAGCGGTCGGCAACATGGCCGTCGGTCATCAGCGTATGAAGGATCGGCGCCGGATCGGCCAGACCCGTGGTCTCGATGATGACGCGCTCGAACCAGCGCTGGCCGTTGCGGGCAAAACGCCAGCGCGCGTCTTTGAGCGTGCGCACCAGATCGCCGCGGACCGTGCAGCACAAACAGCCGCTGTTCAGTTCCACGACCGTTTCGTCCTGCACCTCGCTGACCAGCTGGTGGTCCAGGCCGATTTCGCCGAATTCGTTGATGATGACCAGGCTGTCGCGCATCTCGGGCTGGCGCACCAGATGGTTCAGCAAGGTGGTCTTGCCGGCACCGAGAAAGCCGGTGATCACGGTGACGGGCAGACGGTGGTCTGTCGACGGATCGGAAGGGTTCATGCTGTTATTTTATAACACCAGGGGTCTTTGGGTTTGCGACCGTGCTGGCGGGGGCTTCAGGTGTGAACCAGCCGCTCCCACAAAGCATTGATCCAGTCCATCATTTCGGCAACGAACGGCTCCGTGCATGCCTTGGGATCGATCGACCACCGATCAATCTCCGGATGTCCGACGGCAGCATATTCCCAGTCGATCAGGATCAGGTCTTCGCCGGTATCGAGCACGTTGGCCGGCACCAGGTCGTGATGGACCAGGTGAGCTGGCCATGAGGTTTCATCGAAGGCGCGCAGCCGGGGTTCGAACGCCTGCCACGCCCGGCGCAGGGACGGGTCGGCCAGACCGGCGGACTGGATTTGTTGCCAGTAGTGGGTCAGATAGGCGTGGTAGCGACGTCGCGGCAGCGCCGGGTCCAGTTCTGCCAGTTGATCCAGCACGGGCCACAGACGCGCGCGGGTTAAACGGGCAAAATCATCCGGGGTCCACGGTCTCGCCTCCAGCCATTCGAAAACGGTGAAACGGTCGGCCGGGTCCCAGTACAGCGCCGGACGGCCGATGTCGTGTTCAGCGACCGCTTCCAGAATGGTGCGCTCGGCGCTGCGATCGATACCCAGGCGTTCGGATTCGGGATGGTTGAGCCGCAGCAGCAGATCGCGCCCGTAGCCGGGTGCGAACAGTCGATAGTTTCGGTTGGTCAAGCCGCCCGGCACCGGGTCGACAAGCCGGGGCCGGTCGGACAAACCCAGGCCCCAGCGCGGCCAGGTCTCCAGCGCCGCGGCGAGTTCCATCAGCCGGCGCGAGCTGGGTCGGTGATGCGATGGTAGTCGCGGTACCAGCTGATCCAGCCGAAGATCGAGATGGTCAGATAGGCCAGGTGCAGCCCGGCGGTCAGCAGCATGCCGCGCTCGATGAACAGGAACACGGCCAGGCTGTTGATCAGCATCCACCAGGCCCAGTTTTCCAGCACTTTGCGCGCGACCATGAAGGTGGTCAGCACCGCGCCCCAGGTGATGAACGAATCCAGGTAGGGCCAGGCCGCCCGGGTATGCAGGCTCAGGAAATAGCCGCTGATCAGCGTGGCTATCAGCACCAGCCCCAGCACGAGGAGATGCGACTGCCAGCGCCAGCGCGTCACGCCCAGCTCGCCGTTGCCGCGCCCGCCGTGTCCCCACTGCCACCAGCCGTAGACGGCCATGCCCATGTAGTAGAAATTCAGCGCCGACTGCATGACTAACTCCACTTCCCAGAACAGGACGGTGAAGATGGCCGTGCTGATGAAGGCCGCCACCCAGCACCAGCGGATCTGGCGCACGGCCAGCAGCAGGTAGGTAATGGCCAGCCCGACGGCCAGCGCTTCCCAGGGCGATAGCTGCGCGAGGTAGTCCAGGTTCATGAGGCGCGGGGTCTGGCCGTGGAATCAGAAGGCATAGGCCGCGGTGAATCCGAACACGCGCGGGGCGCCGAACTGGAAATAGGGCTCGACGGCATAGCCTTTGCGCGGGTCGTTGCCGAATTCGCCGAAACCGCGCACCTTGACGTCTTCATTGGTGATGTTGCGCACCCACAGGGCGAAGTCCCAGTTGTCTTGCCGGTAGCCCAACCGGGCGTGGAAGAGTTGATAAGCGCTGGAACGCAGTTCGTGACGGCTGGAGAAGAAGAAGTCGTCCTTGCCTTCGGCTTCCAGACGAACAAACCAGCGATCGTCGATCTGGTAGACCGCGCCGAGGGCGAACTGGTAGCGCGGCGCGTGCGGCAGGTCGCGGCCGTCCATGTCGAAGGGGGTGCCGGTTTCCGGATCGGCCTCGACGTGCGAAAAATTCAAAAATCCGTCGAAGCGCGAGCGCAGCAGCCCCAGGCTGGCATACGTGCCAAGCTGACGATTGACCTGCCAGTTGAGCTCGGTCTCCAGGCCATAGCTTTGACCCGCCGTGGCGTTGGTGGTGAAGTCAATGAACTGACACGGACAGGCCTCGCCTTCGATGGGCAGGACCAGCGACTGGCGGGTCTGCACGTCGTCGCGGTCCTGGAAGAACAGCGCGGTGTGCAGCTCCATGTCGCCGTCCAGCAGGCGCGTTTTCACGCCCAGCTCGTAGTTCCAGAGGGTCTCGGTCTGGAATTCGCGTTGATTGGCGGGAATGGCCGGGTTGCTGTTGACGCCGCCGGCCTTGTAGCCGCGCGAGACCAGGCCGTACCAGAGCCCGCCGGTCTCGGGGCGGTATTCCAGGGCCACTCGACCGCCCCACAGATCTTCCGACGGGCTGAACTGGCCGCCGTCGCTGTCGAGGTAGTCGGCCTCACTTCGTTCCAGTCGCAGGCCGGTCGACAGGCGCCAGCGCTCGGCCAGCGGCAGATCGACCTGGCCGTACAGGGCGCGGTTTTCTTCGTCGAAGTCGCGGCGGAAGTCTTCGGCGGCAAAAGTCCACTGACGGGTCAGATCCTGGCTGCGCTCGCGCCAGTAGGCACCCGCTACCCAGCCCAGCTGATCGGGACCGGTGTTGGAGACCAGGCGCAGGTCCAGCGTGGTGTTGTCGTGCTCCCGAATGTAGCGGTCGAAGGACGAATATTCCGGCGCCAGGCACTCGAAGACCTCGCAAATCCCGACAAAGGCCCAGTCTTCGTCGAAGCCGTAGTCCATGTCGGCATCGGTGCGGCTGAGCAGGGCTTCGACGCTGAAGGCATCGGTCGCGCGCCACTGCATCCGGGCCGAGGCGGCCAGGGTCTCGTTGCGGTCAAAGCCGGGCTCGTCGGACAGGGTGGTGCGGGTGTTGTCCAGCGAGAAGGCGTCGAAGCCGTTGTCGATGTCCAGGTACAGGGCGGTCAGGTCCACGCTGACATCATCATGCGGCTGCCAGTTCAGGCGCGCGCGCAGGGTCTGTTCGTCCAGATTGTCGGTGTCGCTGCGGCCAAGAAACGCGTTGTGCTGAAAACCGTCGCTCTGGTAATTGGAATAAGCCACCCGGTAGCCCAGCGTCGGGCTGATCGGGCCGGACAGCACCCCCTCGACCGCGCGCGTCCCGTAATCGCCCAAGGTCGCCTCGAAGCGTCCGCCGAAGGTCTCGGTGGGAGCCCCGGAAACCAGGTTGATCATGCCGGCCAGGGCGTTGGCGCCGAGCAGAGTGCCTTGCGGGCCGCGCAGGATCTCGACTTGCTGGATATCGAGCGTGGTCGCTGCACCGCCGATGCCGGTCATGTCCATACCGTCGATGACCAGCCCGACCGAGGAGTTGATGGGCTCGACGAACTGGCTGCGCTCGCCGATGCCGCGCATCTGGAAAAAGCGGCCGCGGGAGGCGCCACTGGCGAAATTGACGTTGGGCGCCAGGTTGAGCACCTGGTCGATGTGCGAGGCGTTGCGCGAGCGGATGGTTTCTGAGTCGATCACGCTGGCGCTGGCGCTCAGATCGTCCAGCCCGGTCTGGCGGAAATCGGCCGTGACCAGAATACGGTCCTCGACTTCCACGGCGCCGCCAGTTTCGGTCTCGGCGGTACTGAGCAGGGGAAAGGCCAGCGCAATGCCGGCAAGGGTTGTGAGTGTTTTCATTTGAGTCTCTCCGAAAAAGCAAAGGGGAGACCCGGTATGCGAGCAGGTGACTGTATTCCTGTCCCTACGCCGGCATTAACCGGATCAGGTTCAACGGGTCCACCCGATAAGGGTGTCTCAGGCTTGAAGCCGCCCCGAGGAATCGCCGACAGGATAAACCAGATCGCCAGCGCGCGGTAAAGTGAGCCCCATGTGCGGACGCGGCGGCCATGATTTTTCCTGGAAGCAGGTCTTTGACTACCTTGATATCCCCGGTGAGGCACCGGAGGGGCATTTCCGGCGGCTGAACGTGGCCCCTTCGAGCAAAACCTCCGATGGCGTGGACTGGACCGAGTTGCCGGCGGTGGTGGCGGGAGAAAATGGCGAGCGTCAAATGGCGCGCATGGTCTGGCCGCTCGTGCCCGGCTGGATGAAAGGCGAGCTGCCGAAATTCTCCACCGCCAACTGTCGATCCGAGCCGGATGAGCGCTTTTCGGAAACGGTGGCGAAAAAGCCGACCTTCCGCACCGCCTGGCGCAGGAACCAGCGCTGCCTGGTGCCGTTTTCCTGGTTCTACGAGTGGGACCAGCGCAGCAAGCCCAAGCAGCCCTGGCGCGTGCTGCCGGCCAATGCGCCGATGCTGGTGATGGCCGGGCTGTGGGACCAGACTCGGCCGCCGGATGCCGAGCCTTTCCGCTCCTTCACCCTGGTGACCACCGGGCCGAATCGTCTGCTGAAAGACATAGGCCATCACCGCGCTCCGGTGATTCTCGAGCCGGCCGCCTGGCAGGCCTGGCTAACGGGTTCTGCAGATCAGGCCGAGGCGCTGATCCAGCCACCGCCGGATGAGGCCCTGCGCGCCCATCCGGTGACTCCGCGCGTCAATAATCCCGGCTACCAGGAAGAGGATTTGCTGGAAGCGATTTGAGCCGCGCGGCCGGCTAGACTGACACTGATCCCACGTTGGAGGACGTTCGATGCCGCCCAATATCCTGATCATTCAGGGCCACCCCGACGAGTCGGCGAGTCATTTCTGCCATGCGCTGGCCGATTCTTACCGTGAGGGTGCCGAATCAGCGGGCCATTCGGTCAGCGAGGTGCGCATCGGCACGCTGGATTTTCCGCTGCTGCGCAACGAAACCGAATGGAGTCGGGGCGAGGCGCCTGAAGCGCTGCTGCCGGCCCAGGAGTTGATCCGGGCGGCAGATCATCTTGTGTTTGTCTATCCGGTCTGGCTGGGCACCATGCCGGCGCTGATGAAGGGTTTTCTGGAGCAGACTTTTCGTCCGGGTTTCGCCTTTGACGAGGCCGCGCGCCAGGGGTCGGGCGGTGTGCGGCCGTTGAAGGGCAAGTCGGCGCGGGTGATCGTCAGCATGGGGATGCCCGGGCCGGTTTATCGCTGGTTTTATCGGGCGCATGGTTATCGCTATTTCAAGCGCAATATCCTGCATTTTCTGGGCATCCGGCCCGTTCGACACTGTTTTGTCGGTCTTGCCGGTTCGGCAAAAGACACGGGCCGAAGGCGCTGGCTGGAACGGGTGCGTCAGCTCGGAGCGCGCGCTCGCTGAAGCCCATGCTTTGACAATTCCTTCACGAATGCGCTATGTTTGACGCTGAAGCGGTACTCCGCTGGAATATTCAAAAAAACTGATTTAAAACAGCTGGTTCAGATTCATTGTTTTGGGCTTTGGAGGCCTGTTGGGATGAGGAAGGATGTCGGGTTTGTGGTGGTTCTGGTTACACTTTGTATGCTGCTGGCGACTGCGGTAGCGATCTCGGATGCGCCGGAAAACGCCGAGCGTCCGAGCTTTGAAGGATTCGATCAGCTCGATGAAGCGATCGTGTCGGAAAACTGGAAGCGGTTTTTCCCCCAGCAGTACGAAGGCTGGATGGCCACCGGCGAAATGCGCCAGACCAAGTACGGCGGCGGTGGCAAGGCCGAAGCCGAAGATCTGGAGGTTTTGAAGATCAACTACCTCGAGATGTACCCCTTTCTGGAAACCAACTACGACGGTTTTCCGTTCTCCAAGGGCTATTACCGCTCGCGCGGCCATATTTACGCGCTCACCGATGTCATTGATACGGCGCGACTGCCTGACTGGGATACGCGCCCGGCTTCCTGCCTGGGCTGCAAGTCGACCGACGTGGTCAAGCTGCAGGCCGTCCACGGTGATGACTGGTTCGGCAAGTCCTTTGCCGATGTGGTTGGCAAGAACACGATTGGCTGCGCCGACTGTCATTCGCCTTCAGACGCCAGTCTGCGCGTATCGCGCGTGTGGGTGGAAGAAGGGCTCGCGCACGGCACGTTCGCCCATATCGAGCCGGAAGGTCGAGATGACCTGGTGTGTGCGCAGTGCCACACGAACTACCACTTTCATGCCGAAACGCGCAAGATCGTCCTGCCGTGGACGACCGGGCTGACCGTAGAGGCGCAGCTCGAGCATTACGATGCCGATCGGCGCTCCGACGAATGGGTCCATCCGCAAACCGGCGCGCTGGTGGCCAAGATCCAGCATCCGGAATACGAGCTGTATCACGAAGGCAAAGAGGTCAACATTCATTCCCGTCTGGGTTTGCAGTGCACGGACTGTCATATGCCGCAAGCGACCGGGGCCAACGGCGAGAAATACACCGAGCACCAGTGGACCAGTCCGCTGACGCACGTCGAGAATACCTGCATGGGCTGCCACTCCAACTGGGGCGTGGACGGTGTGATTGAGCGTTCCGAAGGCGTTCAGGGCCGGGTTTATTACAAGCAGAACCGCATCGGCCGCGAGCTGGCTGACTTCATCGAGGCCGTCGGCGAGGCGCGGGAAAACGGGATTGACGAAGTGACCCTGACCCGCCTTCAGCAGATCCATCGCGAAGCGCAGTTCTACTGGGACTTCATCTGGGTGGAAAACAGCAACGGTTTCCATAACTGGGGCGAAGCGCACCGTGTGCTGGACAAGTCCGAAGCGCTGATCAATGAAGGCATGGAGTTACTCAACGGCTCTTGAAGCCATCACACCTCACACCGGGACGCCGCGCGAATCAAATTGCTGCGGCGTCCTTTTTGCTCAAGGGCTTAACAACAACAAAGGCTGAACCACTCCGATGAATTGGCGAGCGATCTTCAAGCCCAGCGCAACCTTGTCCATTTTTACCCTGATCGTGATCGGTGCCGTACTCGGCGCGATCGCCTTCTGGACCGGCCAGGTCACGCTGCACGCGACCAGCACCGACGAATTCTGCATGACCTGTCACAGCAATCATTCGCTGCTCGATGAGGTCAAGGAGTCGCCGCACGGGAACAACGCGGCCGGCATCCACGTGCACTGCCGCGACTGCCACCTGCCCAACGAGTCCTTTGCCTATCTGCGCAAGAAGATCGCCGTCTCGCCCGACCTCTGGCGCTTCATCACCACCCCGGGCTTCAACACCCAGGAGCACCTGGAAGAGCATCGGCTGGAGTGGGCCGAACTGGCCCGGGATTACCTGCGTTCGATTGATTCAAAGCCGTGCAGCGACTGCCATCGCCGAATCTACGACGATCCGCCGCCGGATGGCACGAGCCAGATGGCCGTCAACGTCCATCGCTTCAACATGAACCGCGATCCGGAAGACCGCCAGACCTGCGTCGACTGCCATATGGGGGTCGCACATCCCTATCCCGATTCGTGATGCGCTGAGACGCAACTCTGCGAGTTGAACGTCGGCGGCTGTTCTTCACCTGCTTTTTTCAACGGGCGGTGATAGTTCCTGATCCGAAATGTTCAGGAACCAGATCATGAAATTGAAAGCGCTGATGTTCGCTGTTGCGGCACTGGCTTTGCTGGCTGAAGACGCTTTTGCTGCCGCGTGCGACAACCTGCTGGATTTTTCCCACCGGCGCCTGGCGAGTAGCGACGAGCAGAATTTGTGCGAGGCCTATGCCGGAAACGTGATTCTGGTGGTCAATACGGCCAGTCGTTGCGGCTTTACCCGCCAGTTCAGTGACCTCGAGTCGCTGTATCAAAAGCATCGCGATGAGGGATTCGTCATCCTCGGCTTTCCCAGCAACGATTTCAACCAGGAACTGGCCGATGAGGAGGACACGGCGGATGTGTGCTACCTCAACTACGGCGTCACCTTCCCGATGTTTGCCACCACCAGCGTCAGCGGTTCTGACGCCAACGACTTGTTCCGGGCTCTGGCCGAGGCTGAAGCGCCCCCGCGCTGGAATTTCACCAAATACCTGATCGGACGGGATGGGACGGTATTGGATCATTTCGGGTCGCGCGTTCAGCCCCTCGACAGCCCGCTGGAGAAAGCCGTCGTCGCCGCTTTGGCTGAGTGAAAGATCTTGGACTGTGGCACACTTCCGGGCTGATTTTCGGCTCCGGAGTAATCGGTGATGAGTGATTCCGAGTTCGACTCGGTCAAGATTGGCGTGGTTTCGGTCAGTGACCGCGCCTCCAGCGGCGTCTATGAAGACCAAGGGATACCGGCCTTGAAGGACTGGCTCGACCAGGCGCTTCATAATCCCCTGACCTGGGAGACGCGCCTGATTCCGGACGATCAGCAGACGATCAGCGATGCGCTGATCGAACTGGTCGACGAAGCAGCCTGCAACCTGGTGTTGACCACGGGCGGAACCGGCCCGGCTCCGCGCGATGTCACGCCCGAAGCCACGCTCGCGGTGGCCGACAAGCTCATGCCCGGATTCGGCGAGCAGATGCGCCAGATCAGCCTGACTTTCGTGCCAACCGCGATCCTGTCGCGGCAGGTCGCCGTGATCCGTGGTCAGGCACTGATCATCAACCTGCCGGGCCAGCCCAAGGCGATCGCCGAAACCCTGGCGGGATTGCCGGGGGCGACGCCACCGGTACACGGTATTTTCGCGGCAGTGCCCTACTGCGTTGATCTGATCGGGGGGCCATATCTGGAAACCGATCCCTCCCTGTGCACGGCCTTCCGCCCGAAGTCGGCTCGGCGCCGTTAAGGGGCGCTTTGAATCCCTGACCAATCGCCCGGCGCAAAGATGCGGGCATGGTTTTGTTTCTGGCGCGAAGGCGGTAGGATGCAGTCAGTTCTGTACCGGAGATAGGGCATGATCTGGCTGGTTCTTGGCATGATTTTGTTCATCGGCGTCCATCTGGGCGGCAGCGTCGCGGCATCGCGTGCGGCCATGGTCGAGCGCCTTGGCGAAGGCGTTTACAAAGGCCTTTACGCCCTGATCTCTCTCATCGGCCTGGTCCTCGCCGGCTTTGGCTATGGGCGTGCGGAGGCGGCCTGGGTCTGGACGCCGCTGCAGTTCGGCCACGAGGCGGCCGCGGCCATCATGCCGGTAGCCGTGGTTTTGCTGACTGCGGCTTACATGCCCACCAACGTCAAGCGCCTGACGGCTCATCCCATGCTCTGGGGCGTGGTTCTGTTCGCCATCGCTCATTTGCTGGTGCGCGGGGACTGGGCCTCGATCGTGCTGTTCGGCGGCCTGGGAGTCTATTCGCTGCTGGCCATGGTCATGGCGACCATTCGCGGCGAACGTCCTTCTTCCAGGGTCCGGCCGTTGTGGAATGACGCGCTGATGATTGCAGTGGGCCTGGTGTTTTACGTGGTCCTGCTGCTGGCCCACCCGATCCTGTTCGGGGTTGCGGTGGTGAATTGATATGCCGAGCGCGGCTAAGACGGCCATTGTCCTGTTGTCGGGAGGCCTGGATTCAGCCACGGTGCTGGCCGAGGCGGTCAGTCGCGGCTTCGTCTGTCACACGCTGGCGGTCGACTACGGCCAGCGTCATCGCGCCGAGCTGGACGCCGCGCGCCAGGTTTCGCGCGCGCTCGGCGCGGTGTCGCACAAAGTCGTCGAAGTGGATCTGCGCGCCATCGGCGGCTCTGCGCTGACCGACGACATCGAGGTGCCTGTCGCGCCGGCCGAAGGCATACCGGTGACTTATGTGCCGGCGCGCAATACGCTGATGCTGAGCCTGGCGCTGGGCTACGCCGAAGTGCTGGAAGCGCGGGATCTGTTCATCGGTGTCAACGCCGTGGATTATTCCGGCTACCCGGACTGCCGGCCGGCATTCATTTCAGCGTTCGAGAGCCTGGCTGGCCTGGCGACCAAGGCCGGGGTGAAGGGCGCCCGGTTTGAAGTCCACACGCCGCTGATTGATCTGACGAAAGCGGAAATCATTCGCCGCGGCACCGAGCTGGGAGTGAAATACGCGCTGACCGTTTCGTGCTACCAGGCCGACGAGAGGGGCCGAGCCTGTGGCGTTTGCGATTCCTGTCGCCTGCGTCGCCAGGGTTTCATCGATGCCGGCCTGCCCGACCCGACGCGCTACGTCGCTGCTCCGGCCGACCCGCTCAGGTCTGACGGTTGAGCAAGAAATCGGCCATGGCGTGCAGCGCGCCGGTATCGCCGTCCACCCGAGCCAGCGCGCTGCGGGCACTTGCATCGAGTCGATTGATGCGCTCGCGAGCAGCCTCCATGCCGAACAGCGCCGGCCAGCTTGCCTTGCCCAGCGCCTGATCCGCGCCGGCTTTCTTCCCGATCACTTCAGTCTCGCCCTCGATGTCGAGCAGGTCATCGCGGATCTGGAAAGCCAGGCCGATGTTTTCGCCGAACTCCCGCAGCGCTTCGGATTGAGCGCGCGGCAGTTCGGGCACCAGGGCGGCAGGCATGATCACCGACGCGCGAATCAGGGCGCCGGTCTTGAGCCGGAACATGGTCTCGACGGCAGTCTGGTCGGGGGTCTGGTGTTCCATGGCCAGATCTTTTGCCTGGCCGCCGGCCATGCCGGCCGCGCCGCAGGCCAGGGCCAGCTCGGCGACCATGGCCAGACGCCCGACGCGTTCGCGGTCGGAGTGGGTGTGTTCGCCGAGAATCTGGAAAGCCAGGGCCTGCAGCGCGTCGCCGGCCAGAATTGCGGTGGCCTCGTCAAAGGCCAGGTGGGCTGTCGGCCGGCCGCGGCGCAGGTCGTCGTCGTCCATGGCCGGCAGGTCGTCGTGGACCAGGGAGTAGCAGTGGATCAACTCGACCGCGCAGGCCGGCGCATCCAGCAAGGTTTCATCCAGCCCGAGCGCCTGGCCGGCGGCATACACGAGGAGCGGACGCAAACGCTTGCCGCCGTTGAGCGCGGCATATTGCATGGCCTTGAGCAGGCGCTGGTCGGCCAGTTCAGCCCGGCTTTCAAGATGGCGATTCAGCTCGGACTCGAGCCGCCGCACCCAACGATCAGTCTGCATCTTGTATCAGTGTATGAGTGGGTGGCTCAGTCGAACGGCCACAGTCGGCGCAGCAGACTTTCGCGCTCGGCGTCGTCGTCCAGGTCCAGGTCGGCAAAGTTGTAATCAATGACTTCGCGGGTATCGGCCGCCAGCTGGGGAAGCTCCATGCGGTCGAAGGTTCGCTCCATCAACTCCAGCGCATCAACGTTGGCGGGCGCGCCGGGGAAGTTCTCGATCGTGTAGCGGGCCCGGTTGAGGGCGGCGATGTAGGCGCCGCGGCGGAAATAGTATTCGCCGACGGAAATTTCGTATTCGGCCATGACGTTGCGCAGGAAAACCATGCGTTGCCTGGCGTCGGCGACGTAGCGGCTCTCGGGATAGCGCTGGATGAGTTCGCTGAAATCACTGAATGCGCGCCGCGCGCTTTGCTGATCGCGGTCGACGACCTGGTCGGGAAAAAGCCGCCGGAGAAAGCCCATCGCCTGGTCGTAATGAATCACGCCTTTCAGGTACCAGGCGTAGTCGACGTTGGGGTGCGTGGGGTAGGTGCGAATGAAGCGATCCAGGGTGGTTTGAGCGCGTTCGGGCTGGTTCGCGCGGAACATGGCATAGGCCATGTCCAGCTGCGCTTGTTCGGCGTGGCGGCCGAACGGAAAGCGCGTGGTCAGTTGTCGATAGGCCTCGATCGCGGCGTTGTAGTTGCGAGAATTCAGGGCGCGCTGCGCTTCGGCGTAAAGCTCTTCGGCGCCGCGCTCGTCTTCGCGTGTTTCACGGCCACAGCCGACGGCAAAAGCCAGCGTGACAATCATCAGGAGAGACAGCGCTGCCCGCAGCAGCCGGTAGTGAGGGCTTTGATTTTGCATAATGGCGGTATGACTACGGCGTGGCCGAAAAAAACATATGACCACCCATAATCGCAGATTGCGCCGAAAGATGCAGTTAAGCGAACCATTCAGGTATGGCTGAGCGAGTCGATCTGTCTCTCGAAGTGCAAGCCGAGCAGGCCGGTCAGCGCCTGGATCAGTTATTGGCTCAGGCCTGGCCCGATTTTTCGCGCAGCCGTCTGGCCGGCTGGATTCGCGGCGGGCAAGTGCGCCTGAACGAACGCCAGGTCAAGCCGCGCCAGGCGGTTGAAGCCGGGGACCGGGTCCGGCTGGTGACCGAGCTGGTGGCGCGAGCGGACGCGCCGGAACCGGAAGCGATCGAACTGGACATCCTGCACGAGGATCCGGCCCTGATCATCGTCAACAAGCCGGCGGGGTTGGTGGTTCATCCGGGTTCAGGCAATCCTGACGGCACGCTGGTCAATGCCCTCCTGCATCATGACCCGGCGCTGGCCGCGCTGCCGCGGGCCGGGCTGGTGCATCGCCTGGACAAGGACACCAGCGGTTGCCTGGTCGTGGCGCGCACCGCAGGCGCTCACCATCGTCTGGTCGCGGCCATGAAGCGCCGAGAGATTCACCGGCACTACCAGGCGCTGGTCTGGGGCGAGCTGGTCGCCGGCGGAACGGTCGATGCGCCGATCGGACGCCATCCGGTCGACCGACGTCGCCAGGTGGTGCGGGCCGACGGGAGACCTGCGCGCACCCACTACCGGATCGGCCGGCGTCTGGCCGGCGGGACCTTGCTGGACGTCAGCCTGGAAACCGGCCGCACGCACCAGATTCGGGTGCATATGGCGCATATCCGTCATCCCATCGTCGGCGATCCGATGTACGGCCGCACGGGGGCGCCGGCCGGCTTGAGCCCGCAACAGCGCGAGCGCTGGCAAGGTTTCGGTCGCCAGGCTCTTCATGCGGCCCGGCTCGAGCTCGTCCATCCGGATGCGCGTGAGCCGATCAAGGTCGTTGCCCCCATGCCGGGCGATATGGCGGATTTGCTCGGCACTCTTGAGCCGGATGATTGAACTGATCCATCCCGAGTGCGCGCCGACCGGCGTTCATGTTGCAAGCACCACCCGCGCTGGCGGCGTCAGCAAGGGCGTCTGGCGCAGTCTCAACCTGGGCCGTTCCTGTGGCGATGATCCGGCAGCGGTGGCCGAGAACCGGCGTCGGCTGCAGACACTGTTGCCCGACGCGCCGCACTGGCTCAAGCAGGTCCACGGCACTCGCGTCATTCGCCTGGATCAGTGGCGGCACGGTATCGAGGCCGATGCGGCCTGGACCGACCAGGCGGGTCAGGTCCTGGCCATACAAACGGCTGACTGCCTGCCGGTATTGGTCGCCGACCGGGAAGCGCGCTTCGTCGCCGCCGCCCACGCCGGCTGGCGCGGGCTGTGCGCCGGCGTCCTGCCCAGGCTCGTCGCGGCCTTGCCCGGGCGAGCTGAGGATCTTTGGGCCTGGATCGGTCCGGCCATCAGTCAGCGTGCGTTCGAGGTCGGGCCGGAAGTGCGCGCGGCTTTCCTGGCGGCAGAGCCTGGGTTCGAGCGTCACTTTGCCCGGGGTCTGGTAGATCGCTGGCTGGCCGATCTGAAGGGCATTGCGGCCGCGCAGCTCCAGCAAGCCGGTGTGGGTGTGATCAGCGACTGCCGACTGTGCACGCACAGCGATGCGGCGCGTTTTTTTTCCTATCGCCGCGATGGCGTGTGCGGGCGCATGGCCAGTCTGATCTGGCGGGACTGAATCCGCCGTTGTCCTTTGGGTGTGATTGGCATTTGCGGGTACAATGATGGCCCGGACCTATTCATCTTCCAGGGGAACCGGGCATGACCTCTCTGATCTTCGTTACCGGTGGCGTGGTGTCGTCGCTGGGCAAAGGCATCGCGGCCGCATCGCTGGGCTCGATACTCGAAGCGCGGGGGTTGAGAGTGACCCTGCTCAAGCTCGATCCCTACATCAACGTGGATCCCGGCACGATGAGTCCGTTCCAGCACGGCGAGGTGTTCGTCACCGAGGACGGCGCCGAGACCGACCTGGATCTGGGGCACTATGAGCGTTTCGTGCGCACGCGCATGAACCAGCGCAATAACTTCACCACCGGTCGGATCTATGCCAACGTCATCGCCAAGGAGCGCCGCGGCGACTACCTGGGCTCGACGGTGCAGGTCATCCCCCACATTACCGACGAAATCAAGGACTCGGTCAACCAGGCGGTCGAGGGTTACGACGTCGCTCTGGTCGAAATCGGCGGCACCGTCGGCGATATCGAATCTCTGCCGTTTCTGGAAGCCATCCGTCAGCTCGGATCCGAGTACGGCCGCCAGGCCATCTTCATGCACCTGACCCTCGTGCCCTTCCTGCGCGCGGCCAACGAGATCAAGACCAAGCCCACCCAGCATTCGGTCAAGGAGCTGCGCTCGATCGGCATTCAGCCCGATGTGCTCCTGTGTCGCTGCGAGCGGATGATTTCCGACGATGAGCGCAAGAAGATCGCGCTGTTTACCAACGTGCCGGCCGAAGCGGTGATCTCGGCCGTCGACGTCGACAACATCTACAAGATTCCGTTGTTCTACCACCGCCAGGGTCTGGACCGCATCGTGCTGGATCGCCTGGGGATCAAGGCCTCGCCGCCGGATTTGTCGGACTGGGAAGAAGTGGTCGAGCGCCGCTCGCGGCCGCAGCACGAGGTGACCGTGGCCATCGTGGGCAAGTATGTGGAGCATTCCGACGCCTACAAGTCGCTCAACGAAGCGCTGCTGGCCGGCGGGCTGGCCGACCACATTGCGGTCAGGATCAAGCCGGTTGAATCCGAAGAACTGGAGGCCAGCGGGGTGGCAGCGCTTGCAGATGTCGATGCCGTGCTGGTGCCCGGCGGTTTCGGCGAGCGCGGCTTCGAGGGCAAGATCGCGGCGATTCGTTATGCACGAGAAAATGGCGTGCCTTACCTTGGAATTTGTCTCGGGCTGCAGACTGCTGTGGTCGAGTTCGCCCGCAACGTGTGCGGTCTGGACGGCGCCGGCTCGACCGAAATCCACCCCGACTGTCCGCATCCGGTGATCGGTCTGATTACCGAGTGGATGGATGAGAAGGGCCAGCGCGAATTGCGCGACGAGCATTCCGACCTCGGCGGCACCATGCGCCTGGGTGCCCAGCGCTGCCGGTTGGTCAGCGATACCCTGGCCCGCAAACTCTACGGCAAGGACGAAGTGCTGGAGCGGCATCGCCACCGCTACGAGTTCAATAACGGCTATCGCGAAATCCTGACCAAACATGGCTTGCGGCTGTCGGGTTTTTCCGTCGACGGCACGCTGGTTGAGATCGTCGAGTTCCCGGATCATCCCTGGTTTCTGGGCTGCCAGTTCCATCCAGAGTTCACGTCCACCCCGCGCGAGGGGCATCCGCTGTTTACCGGGTTCATTCGCGCCGCCCTGGCTCGCCGCCAGGCGAAAACCGGTAGCGGTCCGGAAAGGCGCGCATGAAACTGGCCTCGTTCAGTGTCGGCATCGAGCACCCCCTGTTTCTGATCGCCGGCCCGGATACGCTGGAATCGGAAACGCTGTGTCTGGATGTTGCCGGCCATCTCAAGGAGGTGACCGGCGCCCTGGATATTCCCTACATCTTCAAAGGCTCGTTTGACAAGGCCAATCGCACCTCGGTCAAGAGCTACCGTGGTCCGGGTCTGGACGAGGGATTGAAAATACTTGAAGCCGTGCAGGCAAAAGTCGGTGTGCCAGTGCTGACCGATGTGCACGAGGACACGCCGATTGATGAAGTCGCGGCCGTGGTCGACGTGCTGCAGACGCCGGCCTTTCTTTGTCGGCAGACCAATTTCATTCAAAACGTGGCCCGGGTCGGCAAGCCGGTCAATATCAAGAAGGGTCAGTTCCTGTCGCCCTGGGAAATGAGCCGGGTGGTGGAAAAGGCCCGTGCCACCGGAAATGAGCAGATCATGGTCTGCGAGCGCGGCTACATGTTCGGCTACAACAATCTGGTCTCCGACATGCGCTCGCTCGCCATCATGCGCGAAACCGGCTGTCCGGTGGTGTTCGATGCCACCCATTCGGTGCAGCTGCCCGGCGGCCAGGGCGAATCATCTGGGGGTGCCAGAGAATTCATTCCCGTGCTGGCGCGCGCCGCGGCTGCGGTCGGCGTGGCCGGGATCTTCTGCGAAACCCACCCGGAACCAGACCGCGCCCTGTGCGACGGGCCGAATTCGATGCGGCTGTCTGACATGCGCGCGCTGCTGGAGACGCTGGTGGAGATTGATCGGGTGGTGAAGAAATGAAGGGTTCAGCTTTCAGGGTTCAGGTTTCAGGAAGAACCTGATTACGAGTCTTCTGAACCCTGAACCCGTATTACCGAAAAACCATTGGAAAGCGACTATGAACATCAAACAAATCCAAGCCCTGGAAATCCTCGATTCGCGCGGTAATCCGACGCTGGAGGCCGAGGTGGTGCTGGACGACGGTAGTGTCGGTCGGGCAGCCGTGCCTTCGGGTGCTTCGACCGGCCAGCGTGAGGCGGTTGAGCTGCGTGACGGCGATGCCCGGCGCTATCTGGGCAAGGGTGTGGCCCAGGCTGTGGCGCGAGTCAATGGCGAAATTGCTAAAGCTCTGGTCGGCATGTCCGCCGCTGATCAGGAAGCGCTGGATCGGCGTTTGATCGAACTCGACGGCACGGACAACAAGTCGGCGCTGGGCGCCAACGCGCTGCTGGGCGTGTCGCTGGCCGCGGCACATGCCGTCGCCCGTTCACGCGGACAGTGGCTGTATGAATACCTGCTGGCCACTGGTGGCCAGACGCCCACTTTGCCCGTGCCGATGATGAACATCCTGAACGGCGGCGCGCACGCTGATAATCGGGTCGATATCCAGGAGTTCATGATCATGCCGGTCGGCGTGGCCGATTTTCCCGCCGCCCTGCAGGCCGGCACCGAGATCTTCCATGCGCTGAAAAGCATCCTGCGCGAGCGCGGTCTGAACACGGCAGTGGGTGACGAAGGCGGTTTCGCGCCGGACCTGGAATCCAACGAGGCCGCACTGGCATTGCTGATGACAGCGATCGAGCAGGCCGGTTATCGCCCCGGCAAGGAAATCGCTCTGGCCCTGGACGTGGCTTCCAGCGAGTTCTACTCGGAGGACCGCTATCATCTGGCCGCCGAGGGCCGGTCGTTCGACAGCGCCGAATTCACCGAATATCTGGCCGGCCTGGCCGAGCGCTACCCGATCATTTCCATCGAAGACGGCATGGATGAAAGCGATTGGGCCGGCTGGAAAATCCTGACCGAGCGTCTGGGCGACAAGCTGCAGCTGGTCGGGGATGACTTGTTCGTGACCAACACCCGCATTTTGAAGCGCGGCATTGATGAGGATATCGCCAACGCCATCCTGATCAAGCCCAATCAGATCGGGACGCTGACCGAAACGCTGGAAGCCATTGCCATGGCCCGCAAGGCCGCCTTTGGCACGATCATTTCCCATCGCTCCGGGGAGACGGAGGATGTGACCATCGCCGATCTGGCCGTGGCCACCGGTGCCGGCCAGATCAAGACCGGATCGCTGTGCCGCTCTGATCGAGTGGCCAAGTACAACCAGCTATTGCGCATCCACGACCGCCTCGGTGCCCAGGCGCGCTATCCCGGGCTGTCTGCCCTGCCGGATCTGGCGGCAAGGGTTGCCCGGAGCTAGACATGGCGGCCGGAAGACTTCAGGAAGCCATTGACCTGTGGCAGCAGGGCCAACCGGAGGCGGCTGCCGAAGTTTCCAGACAGCTTTTCGCCGACGATGCCCTGGATGCCGACGGGTCGATTTTTTTCGCCGGGCTATTGCTGCATCTGCGTCGTTTCGAGGAAGCCCGAACTGTGCTGGAAAAAGCCAACCAGCACTATCCGGATCATGCCTCGATCCTTTCGAATCTGTCGATTGCCCGGAGAAACTGCGGACAAGTTCTGGCCGCCGTTGATTCGGCCGAGCAGGCGCTCGCGCTTGCGCCTGAAAGTCTGGCTGCGTGGAATGCCCTGCTCCTGGCTTTGATCAGCGCCGGGCGGGAGTCGCGGGCCAGGGAGCTTTTGCCCGAGGCGCTCCGCCTGCATCCGGGTGCTTCGACTCTGCAACACTTGCGTAGTCAATTGGCGCAGGGTGCCGATACTGATTCCGTTGCAGATAACGAAGCGCTGGCAAAAAAGTTGGTCGAGCAAGCCTGGAAATCCATGGCTTCCGGCGCCCGCGGGCAGGCGGAAACTTTGTTTCGGCAGGCTATCGGCATCGATCCGGAGAATGCGTCTGGTCAGGCCGGCCTCGGCGAGCTATTGCTATCAGCCGGACGCAGCGAAGAGGCTGTTGGTTTTCTGGCTGCGGCACTGCGTATGAGACCCAGCGAGCAACGGACCCGGCACCTGCACGCCGTCGCATCAGGAACCTCGCCGCCCGTGGCCCCTGCAGGCTATGTTCGCAACCTGTTTGACGAAATGGCAGCAAATTTCGATACCCACCTCAGGGACAGGCTGGCTTATCGAATTCCCGAGGAAATGGCGGCGCACTTGACCCAAGGTGGGGACGATGGGCTTGGAGAAGTGCTCGATCTCGGTTGCGGGACGGGCCTGGTCGGAGAGTGTCTGGCCGATCATGCAGAGGCCATTGATGGCGTCGATCTGTCCGCCGAGATGATGTTCAAAGCGCGTGCGAAAGGACGCTACCGCAACCTGTATCTGTCGGAAATGGGTCAGTTTCTTGATGAGGCTGACGGCAACTGGCAAACCATAACTGCCGCCGATGTCTTCGTCTATCATGGAAAGCTTGATGAGCTGTTTGTAAAGGTCGATCGTATTCTCGCGGCTGGTGGCTGCTTTTGCTTTTCTGTCGAATCCACCTCGGGTGACGGTTTCGACGTGGACAAGCGCAGCGGCCGTTATCGTCATTCGCGCGCTTACCTGACCCGGACGCTGAGGGCGGCGAATTTGCTCGACACGCGTTTTATTGAAACAACCATTCGGAATGAGTCCGGACAGCCAATCGCCGGCTGGATCGTTCTGGCACGCCGGGACTTGTAACCCCTTTTCTCGCTGCCAGGGCGACCCGAAGCCGTCGCCACAACGCATGATGCCGAGGTCTGCTTTG
>CAZUTZ010000004.1:0-22925 GCA_964623655.1 uncultured Wenzhouxiangella sp. | reverse complement strand
CATCCATCCCTCAGCCGGCACCAGATCGATACGGCTGTATTCCGGGTACACGGTCTGCACTTTTTGAAACTCCCACAACCCGCGGGAAGTCGTCTGAGCTGCGGCTTTTCGGCGGGTTTTTGACTCCTGCCCGAGAATTTGTTCTACTCGCGGCCTCGGCGTACTAAACAGCGTTCGCTGGCAGTACTCAAAACGTCAAACCTTCAGGCGAGCATAGAGAGCTATTCAGCATGAGCGAAGAAGAATTAGTTGGTGTGGCTGCGCTCGGCATTGGGTTTGTTGGCCTACTGGTCGGCATTGCCATCATGGTCTTTTTTCTGCTGACCCTGCAAAAGTGTCTGAAAGAAGTCAGCGAAGCCAATCGCACCATGCAGCCAGGCATGGTCTGGTTGAATCTGATCCCCTTGTTCAATCTGGTGTGGATCTTCATCACCGTGATCAGGCTGTCTGAGTCGGTTGTTGCCGAAGGCGAGGCGCGTGGCGCACACGTTGAGGACGGCGGCAAAACTATGGGGCTGGTCTATGCCATTGCACTGGTGGCTTCGATTATCCCATTGATCGGATTCATTTCCGCGGTCGTCGCCCTGGTTGCCTTCATCATCTATTGGGTGAAAATCTCTGGCTACCGCAAATCGCTGGTCGCCGCGCAGCCAGCCATGGGCCCGACCTGAAACCTCCGTTGGAATCGAGCTTTATCCGAGACCCCTCATTTCCGGAATGGTCTCGTCTATTTGGCGGAGTCGGTCTTCGAACAGGGTTTTGCGAGGCACGCGGGGGAGCCAGCTGCGTTATCAAGGCTCCAGATAGATTGCGCCGTCCTTCATCACGAACACCACCCGCTCCAGCGTTTCGATATCGTCGAGCGGGTTGTCGGTCACGGCGATCAGGTCGGCGCGGTAGCCGGGCGCGATGCGGCCGATTTCCTCGTCCAGACCAAATAGCCTGGCGTTGATGAGGGTGGCCGACTGGATGGCCTGCAACGGGCTCATGCCGAATTCGACCATGCGCGAGAGCTGTTTGGCGTTGTCGCCGTGCGGAAAGACGCCGGCGTCGGTGCCGAAGCCCAGCGTGACACCCGCCTCGAGTGCCTGGGTGAAGCTTTCGCGCTGCCGGGTGCCGGTCTGGCGCTCTTTTTCCAGTGATTCTGGCAGGATGCCGGCCGCTTCGCCCTCTCCCAGAATGAATTCGGTCACGTAGATATCCATCACCAGGATGGTGCCCAGCTCGCTTGCCAAGCGAATGCCTTCCTCGTCGATGAAGCTGGCGTGCTCGACCGAGTCCACGCCGGCGCGAATCGCGTTGTTGATGCCCAGCGTGCCGTGGGCGTGCGAGGCCACGGTGCGACCGTGCATGTGAGCCTCGTCGACCAGCGCTTCGAGTTCTTCCAGGGTGTACTGCGGCGCGCCGACCTGGGTGCCGCGCGACAGAACGCCGCCGGTCGAACAGGTCTTGATCATGTCGACGTCGTACTTGACGTTGCGCCGCACCGCCTGGCGGACGGCCCAGGGTCCGTCGGCCACACCTTCGCCGACGGCATCGAATTGCGGCGGCAGCAGGTTGTTGTCGGCACAGTGGCCGCCGGTGATCCCGACCGGCGGCCCGGACACGATCAGGCGCGGGCCGGGAATCTCGCCGTCGGCGATCGCGTCGCGCAGCGCCACATCGGTAAACCCCGGTGCGCCCACGTTGCGCACGGTCGTAAAGCCGGCGGCAAGCGTGATGCCGGCATTGTGTGCGCCGGTCAACGCCTGCCTCGGGATCGAGGCGGCCAGCCGGCGAAAGCCGTGCTGGTCGTGGTTACTGGTCAGATGGACGTGGGCGTCGCTGAGACCAGGCAGCAGGGTCAGGCCTTCGAGCTCGATGACCTGTGCATCCTCCGGCAGCTGCAGCTCAGCGGCCGAACCTACCGCGACGATGCGTCCGTCCTCGATCACGATGGCCTGGCCCGGGCGCCGCTCGCCGCTGTCGACGTCAAGCAGATGGCCGGGTTTGATGACCAGGGTCTCGGCAGCGATGGTGCCGGCAAACATTAGTAGCAGGGCGAGACTGGCAGATCGGATTGGGTTCATGCGGACCAGCGAGGCGGAATGAGCGAGCTGCAAGGTTAGTCCGCCGCCGCGACCGCGTCCAGTCCCTCAAAGCGGCCTTGGTGCAATCCCGGCCGACTCGCCGCGAAGGTCAGGCAGCGGCCTGGAGACCTCCCTGTGCTGCCAGGCGCTCGAAGTGAGTAGCGATCAGGTCGAGCTGTTCGAGCGCCGACTCGGCGCGGTTGAAGACGCCTCGGAAATCGGCCTGGCCGGTGTGGCCCCTGGCGTACCAGCCGACATGCTTGCGGGCGATGCGCACGCCCGCCTGCTCACCGTAAAAGGCATGCAGGGCGCGGACGTGTTCGACCAGCGTGTCGCGGACCTCGGTCAGCGGTGGGTCGGGCAGGCGCTCGCCGGTTTGCAGAAAATGTCGAACCTCTCGAAAGATCCACGGCCGTCCCTGGGCGGCGCGGCCGATCAGCAAGCCGTCAGCGCGGGTGTGCGCCAGTACGGCGGCCGCTTTTTCCGGCGAATCGATGTCGCCGTTGGCCAGAACCGGGATGCCGCGTTGCTGTTTGATCAGGGCAATCGTGTCGTATTCGGCAACACCCTCGTATTTCTGGTCCCGGGTTCGGCCATGCACGGCAAGGCGCCGGATGCCGCAATCTTCGGCGATGCGGGCAATGATCGGGCCGTTGCGGTGCGCGGAGTCCCAGCCGGTGCGAATCTTCAGCGTCACGGGCACTTCAACGGCGGCGACCACGGCATCCAGGATTCGCTCGACCAGCCGCTCGTCACGCATCAGCGCCGATCCCGCCCAGGCCTTGCACACCTTCTTGGCCGGGCAACCCATGTTGATATCGATCGAATCTGCGCCGTGGGCCACGTTGTATCGAGCCGCGTCGGCCAGCTGCTGCGGCTCCGTGCCGGCGATCTGCACGCTGACCGGCTCGGGCTCGCCGGCGTGATCCATGCGCCGGCGGGACTTGCGGGTGTGCCACAAGGACGGGTCCGAGGTCGTCATTTCCGAAGTTGCCAGATCTGCGCCCAGACGCCTGCACAGCAGGCGGAACGGTTTGTCGGTGACCCCGGCCATGGGCGCCAGACCCAGGATCCCGGCCGGCGAAAAATTCGGGGGCTGAGAAATGTGATTCATCGGTCTACCCTGGCAACAGGCCGAACCATTGGCCCAGTGTATCCCTCAGCTCATCCAGGCCCTGGCCGGTGGTGGCTGAAAAAACCTGTACACCGACGCGTTGGTCGACGCGCTTGCGCAGCTGCATCAGTGCTTCGTTCTGTTTGCCTCGCCCGAGTTTGTCGGCCTTGGTCAAAACCAGGTGCAGCGCCAGACCGCGGCTGCCGGCCCAGGTGATCAGCTCTGCGTCGCTGTCTTTGAGCGGGTGGCGAATATCCATCACGACCACCAGTCCGGCCAGAGCGCGACGGCGATCAAGATAGGTCTGGATCAGACCTTGCCAGTGGCGCTTGAGGTCGCCGGCGACTTTGGCATATCCATAGCCAGGCAGATCGACCAGGTGATGCAGCGGATCAATGCGGAAAAAAACCAGCTGGCGCGTTCGCCCGGGGGTCTTGCTGGTGCGCGCCAGCGATCCCTGGTCGCACAGCCGATTGATCAGGCTGGACTTGCCGGCATTGGAGCGACCGGCAATCGCGATTTCGATTCCGGCGTCCGGTGGCAGTTGTGACAGCGTGTGGACGCTGTCGAAGTATTCTGCGCGTCGAAAGAACGCGGTCAGTTCGCTCACGGACTGGATAGACTCACTAAAACCCGCGATAATACCAGTCTTGTCTTGATATCAGAGGTAATCCTGAATGCTGCGATTTTGGGTGATTTTGCTGTTCCTGGCCCCGGCGCTTGTGTGGGGCAAGGGCGATCCGGAGCGCGGTCAGGAGTTGGCCGGAATTTGTGCCGCCTGCCACGGGGCAGAGGGCAACAGCGAGGTGCCGGAATGGCCCAAGATCGCCGGACAGCATCAGGACTATGCCGCAAACCAGTCCATATTGATTCGCGAGCGAGCGCGAGACGTCCCGCAGATGTGGCCGATGGTGGAAGAACTCAGTGACCAGGATCTCTGGGATCTGGCGGCCTACTACGAGCAATATGAAAAAACGATCGGCACCGCCGACGAAGAGCTGGTTGAGCATGGAAGAAGGCTCTACATGGGCGGTGACCATCAGGCCGGCATCGCCTCCTGTGCCGGTTGCCACGGACCTTCGGGCGAAGGCATACCCGGCGCTCACTATCCGAAACTGCGCGGGCAGCATGCCGAGTACACGGCTGACCGGTTGCGGCGCTACCGCGATGGCGAAAACAACGGCGATGATGATCCCTACAGCAATATCATGGTGGGCGTGGCGCGCAACCTGTCCGATGAAGACATCGAAGCTGTTTCTTCCTACATTTACGGGCTGCACATGCAGCGCTTTGATGAGTTGGCAGAACGCTGACCGGGAACTGCTCGAGCGGCCGCCTGTCTCTAGACCACTGATCATTCAAGCTGGGAACTGACCGTATGAAGAATTTGGCTCAACTGCTGGTGGCCTCGACGTTGCTGATCGCAGCGGTCCCGGTGGCTGCTCAGAACTTCGAAGAGGGAAGGCATTTCCACGCGATCGGATCGCCGGCATCCGCGCCGACCGATCGGGTTGAGGTCATCGAGGCGTTTGCCTATCCGTGTCCCGCCTGTCGCGTTTTTCTGCCGATCATCACGCAGTGGTCGGAAGATCTGCCCGACCATGTCGAACTGACCCACATGCCGGTTCCGCTGCAACCCGGTTGGGAAGTCTTCGCCCGAGTCTATTACACGGCAGACGTGCTGGGGTTGGGTCATGACGCCCACGAGGCGCTGTTCAAGGCCCTGCACGATGAGCGGCGCCAGTTCCGCAGTATTGAAGACATCGCTGCCGTGTATGCCGATTTCGGCGTTTCCGAGGAAGAATTTGTCAGCACCTCGCAGTCGTTTGCCGTCGATAACCGGATGCGCCGGAATCGAAACGAAGTCAGGCGCTTCGGTGTGCGCGGTACGCCAAGCATGATCGTCCAGGGCCAGTGGCGTTTGAGCCCGAACGATTTCTCCAGCTACGAGGAAATGCTGGCTGCCGTGGATTATCTGGTCGAACGCGAGACCGCCGAGCTCGATCTGCCAGCCAACGGAAGTGAAGCCGCCCGATAAGGCTCGGATGAATGCTGAGCGCCCGCAGCTGAAGCTGCTGAGCTATAACATCCAGGCTGGCACGACGACGGCGAATTACCGCGAGTATTTCACCCAGAGTTGGCGCCAGCTGCTGCCGAACAATCAGCGAGTCGCCAATCTGGATTCTATTTCTGATCTGGTTCGCGATTACGACATTGTCGCCCTGCAGGAAGTGGATTGCGGCAGCCTCCGCTCGGGCTTTCTGAACCAGGCCAAATACCTGGCCACCCACGCCGGTTTCCCGTACTGGAACTATCGCGGCAACCGCAAGGTGGGCGTGATCGCCCACGCCGGCATTGGTTTTTTGAGCCGTATTGAGCCCACCCTCGTCGAAGAGCATCGTCTGCCCGGCGCCATTCCCGGCCGCGGGGCCCTGGTGGTGCGTTTCGGCAGCGGTGAACACGCCTTGTGGCTGATCGTCTTGCACCTGGCTCTCGGGCGACGTGCGCGCTCGCAGCAGCTGCGCTACCTGGCCTCCGAAGTTCGTGATTATCCCAACGTCGTGGTCATGGGGGATTTCAATACCGGACCGGGAGCGCGGGAACTGCGCGAATTCTGTCACCTGGCCGGCCTGATCCTGCCCACCGACAACATTCTGACCTTCCCTTCATGGCAGCCTCAGCGGGCGATTGACCACATCCTGGTCTCGCCGAAGATGGATATCACTGACCTGCGCGCCCTGCCGGTCCACTATTCCGATCATCGGCCGTTGTCAATGACGCTGAATCTGACCTCGGCAGTCGACCTACCAGGCCATGCGAACGGCGATCAGGATCAACAACAATCCGAAGACTCGCTTCAGGGTGACCGCCGGTAGTCGGTGGGCCAGGCTAACACCGAGAGGCGCGGCGACAGCACCAGCCAGTCCGATGGTCACCAGTCCGGGAAGATAGATAAAACCCACGGCGTGCTCCAATAAGTGCCGGCCCCAGCCGGCCAGGATGAAACCGGCCAGTCCGCCCAGGGCGATCGGCCAGCCGCAGGCCGAGGCGATTGCCACGGCACGGACCATGGGATATCCATTGCGGGCCAGGAAGGGCACGTTGAAGCTCCCGCCGCCAATACCCATCAGCGCCGAGACAGCGCCGATCAGCGGCCCGAAGATCGGCCAGCCGCGCGGCCAGGGTGCGTGATTCGATCGCGGAGGTCGGACGGCCAGCACCATGCGCAGGCCGATCACGAGCGCCAGCGCGGCAAAAATGCGGGCCAGAATCAGCCCGGGCAGATGTGCTGCAAGCAGGGCGCCGCCGAGCGCGCCCACGGCGACTGCGGGACCCAATCTGGCAACGGCCGGCCACTCGATTGCGCCGCGCCGGTCATGGAACCAGATCGCGCTGGCCGAGGTCATCAGCATGGTGCCGAGCGAAGTGGCGACGGCGACGGGTGCGGCGACATCGACGCCGACATCCATGCCACGCAGAATGAAGGTCAGGGCGGGCACAATGATCAGTCCACCGCCGATACCCAACAAGCCGGCCAGGATGCCGGCGGTCGCGCCGGTTAAAATCAGCAGGAAGAAAATCAGGAGCACGTGTTGGCCGTTTTCGAATCACCCGGAAGATGGGGAATGTTGGATCACTCCTGCCGGTCATGGCAAGCCGGATGCGCTTGAACCTTTTGGTGCGCGCTGTGCTGGCCATGCTGTTGGCCAGTACTGCCGCCTGCGCCGATCAACTCTCCGAACGTGAACAGTTCAGCGCGGCCTGGCAGGCGGCGGCACGCGGCGATCATGCCGCCGTGGAGGCCGCCATCGAGGCCTTGCCGGACTACGCGCTCACACCCTATCTCCGGGCCGAGCTCAAGCGACAGCGCCTTGATCAGGTGGACGCGGACGACATGTCCAGGTTCCTCGGGCGTTATCGTGACTGGTCGTTTGCCCCAGGCCTGGAGACGGCCTGGCTGCGTTCCCTGGGCAGACGGGGTGAATGGACCGCCCTGAGCCATTACGGCCGCGAGTCGAACGATACCCGCGTGCGCTGCTGGCTGGCTCGCGCCGACATTCGTTCCGGGTCGACCGACGGTCTGGAGGACAGGGTGGCCGAACTGTGGCTGGTTGGGCAGTCGCAGCCCGACGTCTGTAATCCGGCTTTCGACTGGTGGCGTGCCCAGGGCTATCCCTCCGCGGCTCAGGGGTGGCAGCGCTTCGAGTTGGCGATGAACGCCGGCCAGACGGGTCTGGCCCGCTATCTGCGTCGTTATCTGAATCCCGAGCGCCGCGAGTGGGCCGATGAATGGTTGCGGATCGAAGCGCGCCCGCGCGCCCTGCGCAGACAGTCACGACAATGGATCGACCATCCGGAATCACGTCGGCTGATCGTGAGCACCCTGCGTCGCATGGCGCGTTCGGACTGGCAGCGAGCGGGTGCCGACTGGGAGGTGCTGAGCGGGCGGTTCGACTTTTCGGCTGCCGATCAATCGTCGGTTGAGCGCGAGATCGCCCTGTTTCGGGCCGTCGACCTGGACGAGGGCGCCGTGGCCGCCATCGACGCCTTGCCGCCGGCGGCAAGGGATCAGCAGATGCTGGAATGGCGCGCACGGGCGGCGATGGCCGGCGGCGACTGGCAGCAGGTGCTGGAAAGTATCCAGCGCATGAGCGTGGCCGAACAGGCGCAGGGGCGCTGGCGTTACTGGCGCGGACGGGCGCTCGCCGAACTCGATCGTCCTGAAGCAGCCCTGGCCTTTGCCTCGCTGGGCGCCGAGGCTACCTATTACGGCTTTCTGGCCGCGATCTGGCTCGAGCAGGATTTGAGTCTTTGCCAGCAGGATTTGAAGGCCGATGCCGAGCGCCAGCGGCGCTTGCTCAGGGACGCCGAATTCGAACGCGCGCTGGAGCTGCATCAGGTCGGTCTGCTGCACCATGCACGCCTGACCTGGTTTTCGGTCTGGCGCCGTCTGGGCGATGGCGACCGTCATCAGGCGGCTCTGCTGGCTGCGGGGCAGGGCTGGTATGACCGCAGCATCGCGGCACTGGGCGCGCTGGGCACCTTGCAGGCCTATCCCTGGCGCTTTCCAATGATCGAAAAAGCCCGCGTCACGGCCTACAGCGAGCGCTGGCAGGTCGATCCGGCGCTGGTCTACGGACTGATGCGGGCCGAGTCGGCGATGCAGCCTGATGCCTTGTCGCCGGCCGGCGCACGCGGTCTGCTGCAGCTCATGCCGGCAACGGCCAGCGCGGTGGCGCGCCGCAATGATTTGCCTTTCAACGGGACGGCTCAGCTGATGGACCCCGCGATCAATATTCCGCTGGGCGTGGCTCATCTTGCCGAACTGCAGGCACGCTACGACAATCAGTGGATCCATGTTGCTGCCGCCTACAACGCCGGCATCAACGCGGTTGGTCGCTGGCAGGATGAACGCCCCGAGCTCGACCCCGACGTCTGGCTGGAAACACTGCCCTTCTTTGAAACCCGGGACTATGTGCCGCGCGTGCTCGCCTTCGCGACCATTTACGAATGGCTGATGCAGCGCCCGCCGCGGGTGCTGGCTGTGAATATCCTGCCCGACCGTGTCGGTGGATCAGCGGCTTTCCAGTGCAGCCAATAAACACCGGCTCGGCAGTGGATCTCGAGGGTCTGGAGGTTTACCAGGTTGGCGGTTCGGTCCGCGACCGCTTGCTGGGGCTTGAGCCCGGCGATCGCGACTTCGTCGTCGTTGGAAGCACGCCGGAAGACATGCGCCAGCGCGGCTTTCGCCCGGTCGGGCGCGATTTCCCGGTCTTCCTGCATCCGCAAACCGGCGAAGAGTTCGCTCTGGCGCGAACCGAGCGCAAACAGGGCCGGGGTTATCACGGCTTTGTTTTTCATACCGGTCCCGAAGTCAGCCTGCGCGATGATCTGGTGCGGCGGGACCTGACCATCAACGCCATGGCCATGGGCGATCGCGGCGAGCTGATCGACCCCTTCGACGGCCGTCGGGATCTTGAGCGGCGCGTGCTTCGCCACGTCTCCGGGGCGTTTCGCGAGGATCCGGTGCGGATTCTGCGCCTGGCCCGCTTCGCGACCCGATTTCCCGATTTCAGCATCGCCGATCAAACGCTGGGCCTGTGTCGCCGGATGGTTGCCGACGGTGAAGTCGACCATCTGGTGGCGGAGCGGGTGTGGCAGGAAATGAGCCGGGCGCTGATGCATGATCGGCCCTCTCGATTCATCAGCGTGTTGCGAGATGCGCACGCGCTGGAAGTGGTGCTGCCGGAAATTGCCGCGCTGTTTGGCGTGCCGCAATCCAGCCAGCACCACCCGGAGATCGATACCGGTCGCCATACCCTGATGGTGCTCGATCGCGCAGCCAAGCTGGGGGGTGATTTACCGGTGCGATTTGCCGCGCTGGTGCACGATCTCGGCAAGGCGCGCACTCCGCCGGAGCAATGGCCGGCCCACCACCGTCACGAGCAGCTGGGAGTGCCGCTGATTCGCGCGCTGTGCGAGCGGCTGCGAGTACCCAACGCCTGCCGCGATCTGGCCTTGCTGGTCGGCGAATTTCATCTGAAGATTCATCGGGTCGGTGAATTGAAGGCGGGCACGCTGGTGCGATTACTCGAGCGACTGGATCTGTTTCGTCGACCCGAGCGGCTGGAACCGGTGCTGCTGGCCTGCCAGGCTGACTTCACCGGCCGACTCGGGCGGGAAAACGAGCCCTATCCGCAAGCAGATCGGATCAGGCAGGCGTTGGCAGCGGCCGCAGCCGTGAACGCACGGCCCTTCGTCGAACGGGGCCTGGGCGGCAAGGCCCTGGGTCAGGCCCTGCACGCCGCCCGCGTCGAACGGGTGCGCTCTGAGCTGACCGGGGCTACTGACTAAAAATCGCTGACGAGCGGCTGCTCCAGCCTCTGATTCTGCGCCTCGGCAGGCTGGGGCCTGCCCAGCAAGAAACCCTGGACATAGTCGACCCGGCAGCGCAACAGATGACCCAACTGTTCACGAGTTTCCACGCCTTCGGCCAGCACTTTCATGCCCAGGCTGTGAATCAGGCTGACAATCGCTCGGGTCAGGGCAAGCTGGCGTTCGTCGCTTTCTATGTCCTTGATGAAAGTGCGATCGAGCTTGACGCAGTCGACCTTCAGACGCTGCAGGTGGGCCAGTGCGCTGTAGCCCGTGCCGAAATCGTCCAGGCCGACCTTGATGCCGCGCTCGCGCAGGCGGGCGATGGTGTTGACTCCCGCTTCGAAATCCTCGATCGCGCAGCTTTCAGTGATTTCCAGCATGACCATGCCGGGGTCGATATCGAGGCGTTGGCACTGAGCGGTCAGGCGCTCGCTGAGATCCGGTTGCACGAATCGCTCGGCTGAGACGTTGATCGACATGATGATCGGCGATCGCGCCAGCGACAGGTCGTCGCACCACGCCCGCAGCTGCTGCAAGGCCTGATCGAAGATCATGTCCTCGAGCTCGTCGAGTACCCCGAGGGCAGCGGCATCGTCCAGAAAATCAGCCGGTCCGAGCAGGCCGTGCTGCGGGTGCTCCCAGCGCAGCAAAGCCTCGAAGCCACTGATGCGTCGCTGCGGGATGCTGATGATCGGCTGAAAATACAGCTTGAATTCGCCTCGGCGCTGGGCCTGGCGTAATTCGGTTTCGACCTGAAGCAGGTCCCGTGGCGCCAGGTGATCGCCACGGGGCTGATGGACGAGGAGGGTCTCGCCCTGGGTTACGGCCTGCAGCTGGGCGCGTTCAGCGAGTTTGATCAACTCAATCGGATCGGTTGTATCTTCGGGGGCCAGACTCAACCCGCCGGTGACTTTCAGAAACAGTTCTCTGCCGTCTTTCTCGAAGGGCAGGCGCAGACGGTCCACGATCCGGCGTGCCCGTTCCTCGGCCTGTGCGCGTTTTTTTATTCGGGGCATCAGCAAGACGAAGTCGCGTTCGCTGGTTCGGCCAAGCACGAAGTGCGGCGGCAGATCGTCTTGGATGCGTCGGGTCAGATCGCGCATGAGTTCTTCGGTCTGTTGCAGCCCCATGCTCTCGCTCATCATCTTGTAGCGGTGCAAGCCCAGTGCGAGGACGCCGAGTGACCGACCGGCAGACCGGCGGGTCTTTTTTAATTCTCCGCGCACAATGTCGTGCATCTGACGCCGGTTCGGCAGGCCCGTGGCCGGATCGTGACTGCGCATATAGGACAGTCGCTGCTCGGCGGCCTGGGCCTGAACGCGGGCCATTTCACTGCGCATTTGCTCGACTTCGAGAAGCCAGCTGACGAGGCTCAGCGCGATCATCATCAACAGGATCAGCCCGGCCAGGTCGGCGAGCTGGGTGTGCAGGGCATAAGGACCGGTCGGAACGAGCTCGGCCCCGAAAACCGCCACATAAAGCAGATAAAGCCCCAGGGCGCTGAAAGACAAGACGCCGATGATTGGGCTGATCTGCCGTCCGCCGCCGACGCTGCGCTGGCGGAACAGGCGCGCTGCCAGTGCAATGTAAACCAGCCCGGCCAGCGTATAGGGGAAAGTCACGCTCAAGATGGCGGCCGCCATGGTTTGATTGCGCGCCATCAGCATGCTGGCCGAGACCGCCAGCAGCGCCCCGGCGACCGCCCCGCCCAATACCCACAGGTACGCATGAGTCGCCGGCAAGCTGCCCTGACGCAAAGCACCGCGAGCGCCAAGCCAGAGCCAGATCAGATGCGGGAACAGCGCACTCAGCGCAAGCACGGAGAAACCGATGGTGAAACCGCTCAGCGCCTGGTCGAGGTCGGCCAGGGTCAGGGCGCCGGCGCCGAGGAAAACGGCCAGGGCGAGAAAAGACAGCGCAAGCCGGCGCAGATAATCGCGGTGTCTTGACCGAAGAATCAACAGGATGAATACCGCCAGCAACAAACTGGCGAGAGCCTGAGCCATCTGAGGCGCGGCGTTGAGCGCCAGCAGTTCCATCGAGATCGGCGCAGGCTTCATTTTGAGATCATTCTCTTAATCTTTGTTAAAACGCTGGAACGTGCGGAGTCAACATGCGGTCATAGACTCGTCTCCGCCTCTTTTGGCTTGTAACTTACCCGAATTTCACTGCCACCGATGATCGGTTGAAAAGCTTTTTGGTCAAAACTTGAAAGAATCTGCAGGCAAACGGTTCTGGGGCAAGCCAATTTTTCGGCAGACCAAGAGGAACCACAAAGTTGCGCCGACGGCGCTTTCACAAAAGTCGTTGACAGGAAAAAGTCCGGGTGTCTGCTAGCATCCGTCGCGCCCGCCAAGGAGGAGTTTTCGTCGGTGCCATTGACGCGTTTAGCCCTTAGCAATCCGGTTGCTGTTGCGGTTGCCTGTATCTTGCTGGTCATTTTCGGCCTGCTGAGTCTGTTCCGGCTCCCGGTTCAGATGACGCCGAATATTGATCGACCCACCATTACCGTGACGACTGGCTGGCGTGCCGCCGCGCCTGCCGAAGTCGAGTCGGACATCGTCGAGCCGCAGGAAAATCTGCTGCGCGACGTGCCCGGCCTGCAGAACATGACCTCGACGGCCAGCCAGGGCCGGGCTTCGATCACGCTGGAATTCGACGTCAACGCTGATCTCAACCGCTCGCTGATCGAAGTCATCAACCGCTTGAATCAGGTCCAGCGGCTGCCCATCGACGCCAATGAGCCCGTGGTTCGGGTTGGCACCGACCAGTTCGGCGACACGATTGCCTGGTTTGCCATTCAGCCCGTACCGGGCAATACCCGACCGATCATCGAATACCAGGATTTCGTCGAAGAAGTCATCCGGGAGCGACTGGAGCGCATTCCGGGCGTCTCTTCGGCCAACCCGCGCGGCGGCCGCCCGTTCGAGATCCGGATCAGCTTCGATCCCTACCGGGCCGCGGCCATCGGGGTTGACCTGACCCGGATCGGCCAGCGCCTGGGCGAGAACACCGACGTTTCCGGCGGGTTTCAGGAGGTGGGACGGCGCCAATTCACGCTCCGCTTTGCCGGTCAGTACAGCGTCTCAGATCTCGAGAACCTGGTGCTCGACTGGCGCGATGGCCGACCCGTGTTCCTCGGCGATGTGGCCACGGTCGAGCGCGTGATGCGCGACGCCAGCGGCGTGATGACCCAGAACGGCAGGCCGTCCATCTCCATGAACGTCATCTCCGAGCCGGGCGTCAACGTGCTCGACGTGATGGCTGATCTGCAGGCGACGATTGAGGAGTTGCGCGTCTCGCATCTCGAGCCGGCGGGGTTGTCAATCACCCAGGTGTCCGACGACACGATCTATATCCGCCAGTCGATCGCCATGGTGGCCACCAACCTTTTGTTGGGCATGGGCCTGGCGATCGTCGTGCTGTGGTGGTTCTTCCGCAAGATGCGGGCGACGCTGATGGTGGCGCTGGCCATTCCGCTTTGTCTGTGCTTCGCCTTCCTGGTTCTGGACGGAGCCGGACGCACGCTCAACGTGATATCGCTGGCAGGACTGGCCTTTGCCGTCGGCATGGTGCTTGATGCCGCCATCGTCGTGCTGGAAAACATTGTCCGCCAGCGAGAAATGGGGCGGGCGCCGCTGGAAGCGGCCGATCGCGGGACCGGCCAGGTGTATGGCGCGCTGCTGGCTTCAACGGCCACCACGGTGGCGATTTTCGTGCCGGTGATCTTTTTGCAGGACGAAGCCGGCCAGTTGTTTGCCGATCTGGCCGTGGTGATTTCGGCCGCGATTATCTGCTCCCTGCTGGTCGCGCTGGTCGTCCTGCCAACGGCCAGTTATCGATTGCTAGGTGATGAGACTCTGGTCGACCGCAAGGCCGGCTGGTGGCAGAAAGCGACCGGCGTCATCATGCGCCTGACCGACACGCCGCGCCGGCGCTGGGGCTGGATTGGCGGATTGACGACCGTGCCCATCCTGGTTGGCGTGCTGCTGATTCCTCCTGCTGATTATCTGCCCGAAGGGCAGCGCAACTTCCTTTTCGGTTTTATCCAGACGCCTTCGGGCCTTGGCCCGGAAACGGCCGAACGTGAGCTGGTGAACGTGGTCAACGAGCGCCTGATGCCTTTTCTGGAGGGCGAGCGCGAGCCCAAGATTCGCAACAGCTTTCTGGGCTTTTTTGGCAGCGGTGCATTTTTCGGCATTCGCGCCGAGAATGACGCGGACGTCGACCGCCTGGCCGCTATTGTCAACAATGAGATTCTGACCGGTTTCCCGGATACTTTCGGCCGCGCCAACCGTTCACCGATTTTCGGCGGTCGGGGTAGCCGGCGCATCGACGTTGACCTGCAGGCGGCCGATTTTGAAGATTTGCTGGAAGCCGGCCAGACCGGATTCGGCCTGATTCAGCAGGCCCTGCCCGGCGCGACCGTGCGCCCGGTACCCGGCCTGGAACTGGCAGAGCCGGAACTGCGTCTGGCGCCCGATGACCGCAGGATTGCCGAGCTGGGATGGACGCGCAGCGATGTCGCCGCGCTGACCCGCGCGCTGGGCAGCGGCGCCTTCCTCGGTGATTATTTCGACGGCGATCGCAGGCTGGACGTGGTGCTGCGCGGTGAGCAGTGGCTGACGCCGGAAGAGCTGATGGGCATGCCGCTGTACACGCCTTCAGGCCGGATCGCCACGCTCGGCGAACTGACCCGGCTTGAACTGACCGCCGGGCCCAACCAGATTCGCCGGGTCGACCGCCGGCGGACGCTGTCGCTACAGGTCACCCCGCCGTCGGGCATGCCGATGGAAACGGCCATAGAAACCCTGCGCGCCGAAGTCGAGCCTCAGCTCAGGGCCGCGCTGCCCCCCGACGGCGTCATTGCCTATCGCGGCACCGCCGAGGCGCTGGGCGAGACCTTGCGCAACCTGGGCGGCAGTTTCGTCCTGGCCATCGTGATTCTTTATTTGCTCATTTCGGCCTTGTTCCGGTCTTTCCGCGACTCCATTCTGGTATTGATGACGATTCCGATGGCGACCGTCGGCGGCATCATCGGTTTGCGAATCACCGGCGCGCTGACCGGCCAGGCCATGGACATGCTGACCATGATCGGTTTTGTCATTTTGCTCGGTCTGGTCGTCAACAACGCGATTTTGCTGGTGTACAGGGCGCGCGACGGCGAGCGTGACGGTCTGGCGCGGCGCGAGGCCGTGGAGACCGCAGTGCGGCTGCGCCTGAGGCCGATTTTGATGAGTACCCTGACCAGCCTGTTCGGCATGCTGCCGTTGCTGTTGTTGCCGGGCGCGGGAACCGAGCTCTACCGAGGACTGGCCTCGGTGATTGTCGGTGGCATGGCCTTGAGCGCGCTGTTCACACTGATCCTGCTGCCCAGTTTGCTCCGGGTCAACGAAGACAGGGTAAGAGAACCGTCGGGCAAGGTGGTGCCGGCATGAGGAGTATGAGCATGAAAGCGTTTTTGATCAGTACGGCTTTGACCCTGCTGTGGATATCGACCGCCCAGGCGCAGTTCGGCGGGCCCTCGCCCGTGGAGCTGAGTGAGGCGAAACTCACTCGCATGGCCCCCACCATGCAGGTGGCCGGCACCGTGGTGTCGCGTTCGGACGCGTTCCTGTCGGCTGAAGTGGAGGGGCGACTGATTGAGGTGGCCGATGTCGGTACCCGGGTGGAGGCCGGCGACGTCATCGCGCAGATTGAAGATACAGGCCTGCGGCTACGCGCGCAGGAACTAGCCGCCGAAATCAATCGCGCCGAAGCGCGCCTGCGGTTTCTGGAAGCCGAATTGATCCGCTTCGAACGCCTGGCCGAAACCAACCTGGCCGCGCTCAGCCAGATCGAGCAGACTCGCTCCGAGCGGGACGTCGCTACCAGCGAACTGGCCGTGGTGCGTTCGCGACTCAGTCAGATCGAAGACCAGCTGGAACGGACGCGCATTACCGCGCCGTTTCCCGGCGTGGTCGCCGAACGAGTGGCGCAGGCCGGCGAACGGGTCGCGACCGGCACGCGGGTCGTTCGCTTGGTCAACCCGGACAGGCTCGAGGTCGTCGCCCGGGCCCCGTTGAGTTTTTATCGCTACGTACAACCCGGCGACGAACTCGGCATGGATGTGGCCGACAGCGAGATGATTGGGCCTGTACGCACGGTGGTCAGCGTGGGCGACGAAGCGCGTCACGTGTTCGAATTGCGGCTGGATGTCACCGAGCCGCTGCCGGTCGGTCAGACCGTTCGAGTGACGATCCCCACGGCTGATATTCGCGAGGTGCTGGCGGTGCCGCGAGATGCCCTGGTGCTCAGAGGCGACGGTATCGCGGTATTCATTGTCGATTCCGACAACACGGCGCGCCGGATTCGCGTGACGACCGGCATCGGCACCGGTGACTGGATCGAGGTATCCGGCCCCATCCAGGCTGGCGACAAGGTGGTCATCCGCGGCAACGAGCGCCTGCGCCCGGGACAGGAGGTCACGGTTCGCGGTTGAGTTGATTGCACACCTAGCCCACTAGGCTTCGTCTCGGGCACGCTCGAACCAGCCGATCAGCGAGCGCAGATGTTGCTCGCCGTAACATTCAAGCAGGCGCCGGGTATGGTCGTCTTTGCGGTTGTTGAGCGCCTTGAGACGCTTTGCGACGAATTCCGGACTCAGTGTAAGTTCGCACCAGTGCTCGATGCAGTAGCGCCATTCCTCGTAATTTCGCGGAATCGGGTCGCCGGGCTCAGTCGTCATGGGCCATCTCCCATGCGGGGAAGGGGTCGGGCAGCGCCTGCCAGTCGCGCGGCTCGAAGCGCTCGGCCGGGATCAGACACGCTTCAAGCCGGCGCCGAAGTTTGCCCTCGTCGTAGTCGTTGCCGATGAAAACCAGCTCCTGGCGGCGATCGCCGAATTCCGGATGCCAGCGCCGGCGGATCAGGTCGCGCCAGCCCGGATCATCGGGCCACTGCTCGCGCGCGATCGCACTCCACCACATGCCCAGCGCCTGGTGGCGAATCTGCGGGCCGGCCTGGCTCAGGTCGCCCACCCACTCCGGTCGCGTGGCCAGCCAGAAATGACCCTTGGCGCGCAGCACGCCGGGCCACTCGCTGTTGAGGAAGGCGTGAAACTTGAATGGATCGAACGGGCGAGGATCGCGAAAAGTGAAGTGCCGAATGCCGTATTCCTCGGTCTCCGGGACGTGATCGGTGAACTGGTACAGCTCCTGATACCACAGCGGATGGGTGTGGGCGCGCTCGAAGTCGAAACGTTCGGTGGCCAGGATCTGCTGCGGCGGAACGTCGGCCTGAGTGGTCTCGATCAGTTCGGCGTCGGCGTTGAGCGCACGCACCACCTGACGTACCGTGGCCAGTTGTTCAGCATCGACGAGGTCGCACTTGTTGATGATCAGCGTATCGGCGAACTCGATCTGATCGACCAGCAGGTCGACCAGGGTGCGCTCGTCTTCCTCACCCAGCGACTCGCCGCGATCAGCCAGGAGTTCCTGCGATGAATAGTCGCTGAGCAGGCTGGCTGCATCGATCACGGTGACCATGTTGTCCAGCCGCGCCACATCGCTCAGGGACAGCCCGTCTTCGTCGCGGAATTCGAACGTGGCGGCGACCGGCAGGGGTTCGGAAATACCCGTCGACTCGATCAACAGGTAGTCGTAATGGCCGGCATCGGCCAGGCGTCGGACCTCGGTGAGCAAGTCATCTCGAAGCGTGCAGCAGATGCAGCCGTTGGTCATTTCGACCAGGCGGGCATCGGTGCGCTGCAGGTCGGCATTCCCGGCGCGGACGAGATCGGCGTCGATGTTGACCTCGGACATGTCGTTGACGATCACCGCGACTTTCAGACCACTGCGGTTGTTCAGGATGCGATTGAGCAAGGTGGTCTTGCCGGCGCCCAGGAAACCGGACAGTACGGTGACCGGAAGCAGAGATTTGGCGTCCATGGCGTCTCGAATTGTTACAAAATAACATTGTAACGCGATGCCGCCCAGGGCGCAAAGCGACCGGCCTCAGGGCCCTCGTCCTGCCACGGCAAAGACTTTCTGCACTCCGTCGTCGATCAGCCGCATCCGGCACTGATAAAGGCGGCTCAAGCGCTCGGCGGTGAGCAGTTGACCGGTCGGCCCGGCCGCCCACTCGCCGTTGCCGAACAGCATCAGCACGTGAGTGCAATAGCAGGTGGCCAGATTGACCTCGTGCAGGGCCATGATCGCGCCCTTGTGCTGCTGGCGCACGCGCCGGCCCAATACATCGAGAATCGTGACCTGGTTGGCCGGATCCAGATGATTGGTCGGCTCATCGAGCAGATAGATATCCGGGTCCTGGACCAGCAGCGTGGCCAGCGCCAGGCGGCGCGATTCGCCGCCGGACAAGTTCATGCAGCTGCGCTCGCTCAAGGCATCCAGCCCCAGCTCGGCCAGCGCGGCACGCGCCAGCTCGCGGTCGGCCCGGCTTTCGCGCGCCCAGGCCTTCAGATGCGGGTGACGGCCGACCAGGGCGGTTTCCTCGCAGCTCGCGTCGAAGGCATAGCTGGTGTGCTGGGTCAGCATGCCGAGACGACGGGCAGTGCGCCGGCGGGGCAGGGCATCAATGCGTTCTCCCGCCAGCATGACCTGGCCGTCTGCGGGCGCGAAAACCCCGGCCAGGGCGCTGAGCAAGGTGGTCTTGCCCACGCCGTTCGGCCCCAGCAGCCCCCAGAATTCGTCGCGGCGGATCGCCAGATTCAGATCCTCTACCACGCTCACCGGGCCGATCCGCACCGACAGCGCCTCGGCCTGCAGCAAAGGGTTCGGATCAATGGGGGCCATCAGCGAATCTTGACCGCGCGGTTGAGCAGGAGCAAAAACAGCGGCACGCCGATCAGCGCGGTCAGCACGCCCACCGGCAGCTGACGTGGACCCAGGGCGCTGCGCGCGACCGTGTCGGCCAGCACCAGAAAGGCGCCACCAAACAAGGCCGCGGCCGGCAGCAGGCGGCGGTGGTCGGCGCCAATGATCAGGCGCATCAGATGCGGCACGATCAGGCCGACAAAGCCAATGGCGCCGGCAATCGAGACCGCCAGGGCCGTTAGCAGCGAGGCGATCAGATAGATTTCCCAGAAACGTTGCCGGCTGGATTCACCGAGCAGGGCGGCCTGCAGCTCGCCGCCGACCATGACGTTCAGGCTCCGCGCCCGGAGCCACAGCAGGCTCAGGCCCAGCGCCAGCGGCAGCAGCCACCAGGCCGACAAGCCGGCGTAGCTCAGATCGCCCATCAGCCAGAACAGCATGCTGCGCAGGGATGCATCCGGCCCCAGCGCCAGGATCAGCGAAATCACCGCGCCCCAGCCGGCCGCCAGCACCACCCCGGTCAGCAGCACGCGGGTCGTGCTCCACGGGCCCCGACCGCGGGCCAGCACGAACACCAGGATCATGGTCAGAAAAGCACCCGCGAAAGCCAGCAGGGGAATCGGCAGGAAAGCCAGCCCCAGGCTCATGCCGAGCAGGGCGAAGACCGCAGCACCGCCTGAGATGCCGAGCACGTAGGGATCGGCCAGCGGGTTGCGCAGCAGAACCTGCATCAGGCAGCCGGCCACGGCCAGCAGTGCGCCGGTGATGAGCGCGGCCACCGCGCGCGGCAGGCGCAGCTCCAGCACAACCCGATGCAGGGCCGGATCGTCGGTCCACGGCCACACCCAGCCGGCGCTGCCCCAGCTCAGCGCCAGCAGCACGCTCAAAGGTGCCAGCAATACCAGCCCGGCCCAGGTCAGCTTGCGCGCCATGACTGGCAAGACGGCGGTGGATTGATTAACATTTCAGGCAGTTGAAATTTCGCGGAACGGTACCATAACCGAGCCGCCACCAGCGATAGCCATGATAGACCCGGACGGTTTTCGCCCCAATGTGGGCATTGTGCTGGCCAGGGATGACGGCCGAGTGTTCTGGGCGCGCCGCGCCGGGCAGGACGGCTGGCAGTTTCCCCAGGGCGGCATGAACACAGATGAAACGCCGCTCGAGGCGATGTACCGGGAGCTCACCGAGGAGACCGGTCTTGCCCCTGAGCACGTGCGCGTACTCGGCTCGACGCCAGGCTGGTTGCGTTATCGTTTGCCGCAGCGCTATCGCCGGCGCCACCAGAAGCCGGTGTGCGTCGGCCAGAAGCAGGTCTGGTTCCTGCTACACTTCCTGGCCAGCGATGAACTCTTTCGCCTCGCCGCGGTCGATCATCCGGAATTCGATCGTTTCCGCTGGGTTGACTTCTGGTATCCGGCCAATCACGTCATTCCCTTCAAGCGCCGCGTGTATGTTCGTGCGTTGAAGCATCTGGAGCCGCTGTTGCCTGAAGAGAGCCGGCAGCGTCATCCGGGGAAGACCTGAGCCGCGCCGGTGCCGCCCGGCGCCTTTTCATTATCACCAGGAGTACCCGCGATTCATGGACCTGATCGGCGCCACCATCTTGCTGTTCGTGGTCATGGACCCGCTCGGCAATATCCCGATCTTTCTGGCCGTGCTGGACAAGGTCGCGCCGGAACGCCGCTACAAGGTGCTCATCCGTGAGCTGCTGCTGGCGCTGGCCCTGCTGCTGGCTTTTTTGTTTGCCGGTCGCTACGTGCTGGCCTTTCTGGGCTTGAGTCAGGCTTCGGTCAGCGTGGCCGGCGGCATTATCCTGTTTCTGATCGCGGTGAAAATGATTTTTCCCGTGCCGCGCTCGATGCGCGATGATTACGACGACGACCACGACGAACCTTTCCTGGTGCCGCTGGCCGTGCCCATGGTCGCCGGACCCAGCGCCATGGCGATCCTGCTGTTGCTGGCGACCGGCGAGCCGGGCCGTCTGGGGATCTGGACCCTGGCCGTACTGATGGCCTGGGGCGCAACGGCGGTGATCCTGCTCGCCGCGCCGCAGCTCAAGCGCCTTCTGGGCCAGCGCGGTTTGATCGCGACCGAGCGCCTGATGGGCATGCTGCTGGTCGCCATTGCCGTGCAGATGTTTTTGGAAGGTGTCACCCAATTCATTGGAGAAAACGGAACCGTATGAAACGTGGCCTGATATTCGCCCTGTCCGCGCTGCTGCTGACCCCGGCGGCGGCGGAATTATTCAGCGAGGAAGACCTGAGCACGGCCCGCGAGCTGCGCGAAAAAGCGCTGACCCGCGACGGCGGCTTTGAGGTCGTTGCCGACCTGACCACTCGCATCGGCCCGCGCATGGCCGGTACCGAGGCCGACGCCCGCGCCGTGGCCTGGGCCGAGGAATTGCTCAACGACAGCGGTTTTGACCGCGTCTGGCTGCAGCCGGTGACCTTCCCGACCTGGCACCGCAAGCTCGAGCGCGCGGTGATCACTGCACCGGTCGAGTTCGACATGGTCACCCTGGCGCTGGGTTTTTCGCCGGCCACGCCCGAAGGCGGTATCGAGGCCGAAGTGATTATGTTCGACGATCTGGCCGCGCTGGAAGCGGCCGATCGCTCGCAAGTCGAAGGCCGCATCGTGTTCATCCGCAATCGCATGGAAGCCGCGCGCGACGGATCCGGCTACGGCCCGGCCGTGCAGGCGCGCTCCATCGGCGCCCGGGTGGCGGCGGAAAAAGGAGGACAAGCGCTGATGATCCGCTCCATTGGCACTTCGCGCAATCGCTTTGCCCACACCGGCACCCAGCGCTTCGACGCCGATACTCGTGCATTGCCCGCGGTGGCAATCTCCAATCCCGACGCCGATCATCTGGAGCGTTTGATGGCAATGGAAGAACCGGTGCGTGCCCTGGTCGAAGTCGACGCCGAGTTCGTCGAGTCGTATACCTCGCACAATGTCATTGCCGAAATCACCGGCGCCGAGCATCCCGAGCAGATCGTGGCTCTGGGCGCGCACCTGGACTCCTGGGACGTCGGCACCGGCGCCCTGGACGACGGCGCCGGCATTGCCATCATCACCGAAGCCGGCCGCCTGATTCTCGACCTGGATCGCAGGCCCGACCGCTCCATCCACATCATCTATTTCGCCGCCGAGGAAATCGGCCTGTGGGGCGGGCGCGTCTGGGCCGAGGAAAACGCCGAAAACTTCCACAACATCCAGGTCGGTGCCGAGTCCGATTTCGGTGCCGGCCCGATCTACGAGATTGCCGCGCGGGTCAGCGACGAAGCGTGGCCGGTGATCCAGGCCATCCAGGAAGTACTCGCACCCTTGGGCATCGAGCTGGGCGGACGCCGCGCCATGGGCGGGCCCGATTTCATTCCCTCCGCGCCGTTCGGCATGGCCGCAGTCGACCTGCGCCAGGACGGGACAACCTATTTCGACTATCACCACACCGAAAACGACACCCTGGACAAGATCGACCCTGAAGAGCTGGCCCAGAACGCTGCCGCCTACGCTGCGTTTGCCTGGCTGGCGGCGCAGTCGCCGGTGTCTTTCGGGTCCGGTGAACGCCTGCTCGCCGACGAGGCCGCGCGAAACGCCGAGTGATGCCCAAGTTGCTGCTCAACTTGCGCAACGTCACCGACGAGGAAGCGCACGAAGTCGCCGAGCTGATGGATCGGCACGGCATCGAGCATTATTCGACGCCGGTTGGGCCGTTCGGCATCACCGCCGGCGGCATCTGGCTGCGTGAAGCCGACGATTACCCGCGCGCCCGCGCGCTGATGGACGAATATCAGGCCGAGCGCAGCCAGCGGGTGCGCGCCGAACTGGACCAGGCCCGGCGCGAGGGCCGGGCCGAAACCTTCTGGACCCACCTGCGCCGCCATCCCGTCCGCACCGTCATCTACATGGCCGTGGCGGTCTTTATCCTGATGATCTTTTTCGCGCCGGTGGTGCAGCTGGCGCGTACCTGACTTGCCGCTATCCAGTCCTGTGAAGGCCGTCTTCACGGGAGTTTGATCGAGCGGCCGTATCGTCGTTGGTTGTTTG
>CAZUTZ010000003.1:0-23990 GCA_964623655.1 uncultured Wenzhouxiangella sp. | reverse complement strand
CTGGCCGAGGAGAGCCTGCGCGCGCAGCAACTTGCTTTCGAGGAAGGGCTGGCATCGTCGCTGGACGTAATCGACGCCGAACTGGCGCTGTCGCGGGTGCGACTGGGCGAGCTGGATGCCCGGCTCGAGGCCTGGAACGGGCTGGCCGGCTTATATGCGGCCAGCGGCCAGTCGGCCCGGTTGCCGGATCAAATCCAGGCCCGCCTTTCCCAAAACGACTTATCTCCGGACTGAAGCGATGGCGAAACCCACTTCCAGGCGCAGCCTGATTCTCCGCATGCTGATCATCTTGTTGTTGATCGGCCTGCTGCTCGCGGCGGTTTGGCTGGTCCGCCATTTCAGTCAGCCCGAGCCGGTCTGGATTCAGGGGCAGATCGAGACCACGCAGGTGCGGGTGGCCGCCAAGGTCGGGGGGCGCGTGGAGTCTCTTGCCGTCGAGCGCGGCCAGCGGGTGCAGGCCGGCGATTTGCTGATCGTTCTGGATTTGCCGGAGGCGCGTGCCCGTGCGCGTCAGATCGAGGCCCAGATTGAAGCGGCTCAGGCCATGGCCGACAAGGCCGAAACCGGGGCCCGCGAAGAACAGATCCGTGCCGCTCGCGCTCAGTGGCAGGCGGCCGAGGAGCAGGCCGCCTTCGCCCGGGTGACCGCCGAGCGGATCGAGCGGCTGCACGACGTCGGTGTGGTGCCGACGCAGCGGCGCGATGAAGTGGTCGCCAAGTCGGCAGCGGCCAGGGCACAGGCGGATGCGGCACGTGAAGCCTACGAGATCGCCCGCGACGCGACGCGTCCGGAAGACCGGCGCGCGGCGCTGGCCCAGGTTTCGCAGGCCGAGGGCGGTCGTCAGGAAGTTCAGGTCGCGCTCGACGAAACCGAGCAGCGCGCCCCGGTCGGCGGGGAAATCAGCAACACCGTGGTCGAACCCGGCGAGGTGGTCGGTGCGGGTTCGCCTCTGGTCATGATCAGCCGCACCGACGATCCATGGTTGACTCTGAACCTGCGTGAGGATCTGTTGGCCGGCGTGCGTATGGGGTCCGAATTGAGCGGTGAAGTCCCCGCTCTGGGCCGGCAACAGGTCACCTTCCGCGTCGACTACATCGCTCCTCTGGCCGACTTCGCCACCTGGCGCTCGACTCGAGATCTGGGCGGCTTTGATCTTCGCACCTTCGAAGTCCGCGCCCGGCCGGTGCAGCCGGTTGACGGCTTGCGTCCCGGGATGACGGTGCTGATCGAAGAGAGCGCGTTGATGGAATCGCGCTGAGTGAGTCGCGAGCAACTCGATTCGGGAGTAGTGGGCATCGCGCACCGGGAGGTGTCGGCTGCCTTCGGGCCGGGCGCGGCGAACGACTTTTGTGCAGGCTGCGGGTTTACCAGCTCTTTGGTGCCGGTACGACTTGCTGGACGGCAGACTGCTTGGGGAGCGGCTTCGGGAAAGTTTCATGCAGACTGGTAAATCGGCTGGGTCTGTGGCCCCGCCGTGCCGCGCCCGGCCCGAATCAGCCAACACCCCCCGGTGCAATAGGCTGAGGGTTTTGTGGGTGGCTTATCGAGTTTTGAGGCCTTCGCCAAAGTTCACGACAGCCTGGAAGCTGGGAGTGGCCCATCCTTCGGCCTCCTCCAATCTGTCAGCGGGGTGTGGTGTTGCCTTTCCGCCCGCCAAGGGGCTCGGCGGCGGGCAGATTGTCAGCCGCATTCATCCGAGGCACGGAAATCATTCGAAATCACTGAATACTCAAGCTGCAGAGGGGGAGTTTCAGTGGCACCCAGGCGCCAACCAACCCGCCCCATCTCAGAACGCGTTAAGCCCCTTGGCGGGCGGAAAGGCGGCACCATACCCCGCCGGCCCCCCAAAAAGCTCCTTCTGTCATCCGGCGGGACGAATGCGCATATCAAGGCACCCGTCGGCTCGAAGGCCAACGTGTAATTGGCCATGAATAGCGTCCTGACCCGCGAACTCAAGCGCTTCGCTCATACGCCGCGACTGTGGTTCCTGGTGGTGGTCGCACCCTTCATCCTGCCCGGGTTGCTGATCGCACTTTTCGTGGAACGCGCGCCGACCGAATTGCCGGTTGCCATCCTCGATTATGACAACAGCCACCTGTCACGCCAGATTGTCCGTGCGCTGGACGCCACGCCGGGCGTTCATGTCAAGCGCTTCCCCGCCGACCTGCAGGCTGCCGGCAGCCTGGTGCGTCGCGGCGAGGTATTTGCGGTCGTCGCGCTGCCGCCGGAGCTGGAAAGAGATGTATCGCGCGGCGAGGCACCCCGGGTGCAGTTGTACTACAACCGCCAGATGCTGACCGCCGGCAACGTGATCATGCGCGAGGTGCGGACCGCGATCGGCACGGTCGGCGCCGGCATCGGTTTGCAGCAGGGCGTGTTTCCGCCGGTTAGAACCGAAAACCATCCGCTGTTCAACCCGGGCCTGGACTTCGCCCGTTTCCTCGCCCTGCCGCTGATCGTGACATTGCTGCATATCCTGGTGGTCATCGTCGCCATCGACGTAACCGGGCGCGAGCTGCGCGAAGGCACGGCGGGCGATTGGCTGTGCTCGGCCGATGGTTCCGTTTGGCGAGCGATGCTGCTGAAACTCTTGCCCTACCTGGTCTGGTTTGCGCTGGCCGGCATGGCCTTGCTGGCATTTTCGGCCCACGTGCTGGGTCTTGAGGTGCGCGGGCATGAGGGGCTCTGGCTGGGCGGCTGGGTGGTGCTGGCGGCTGCTTGCATGGGTCTGGGCGTTTTTCTTGCCGGGCTGTTCGGCAACCTGCGCATGGCGATCAGTATCGCCAGCGTCATCATCAGCCCGGCTTTTGCCTACTCCGGCATGACTTTTCCGGCCGAGGCCATGGAAGGCTTCGCCAACATCTGGTCCGAGCTGCTGCCGCTGGGGCACTATCTGAAATTGCAGACCGGCCAGCTGGCCATGGGCTCCTCGATCGGGCACAGCTTGCCGCACCTGCTCTGGCTGCTGCCTTTCGTGTTCCTGCCACTCCTGGTGATCAGACGCTGGCGCCGCTTGCTGAGTGACGCCAGCCTGTGGGGGGCGCGCTGATGCGAAGCCTGCGAGTTTTCCTGACTGAATTGCGGGCGGCGCTGACCGATCGTGGCGTGGTGCTGATCATCATCGGCGGCAGCATCTTCTACGCGCTGTTCTATCCCTTGCCCTATCAGGCTCAGGTTGCGGTCGGACTGCCGGTGATCGTGGTCGATCGGGACGGCAGCGCGCACAGCCGCGAACTGATTCGCCGGATTGACGCCGTCGAGCAGATCCGGGTCATCGAGGTCACGCGCGAAGCCCGCCCTGCCGAAGCCCGGTTACGCGACATGCAGGCCGCCGGCATGCTCCTGATCCCGCCCGACTTCGAGCGCGACATCCTGCGCCAACGTCCGATCCAGGTCGGCGCCTTTGGCAACGCGGCTTTCATGGTGCTGTATTCCCAGACCGTCACGGGCATGTCCAATGCCGTGCAGGACTTCAGCAGCGAGATCGTGCGGGAGCGCAAGCTCGCCGAGGGTCGGCCCGCTTTTCTGGCCGATACCCTGGCTCAGCCGCTGGCCGTCGACCTGCATGAGCTGTTCAACCCCGACGGCGGTTACGCCAATTACGTGGTGCCGGCAGTGCTGATTCTGATCCTGCAGCAGACCTTCCTGATCGGGATCGGCATGATGGGCGCCGGTCGACGCGAGCAGGGCCTGGCAAGGGCATCCGGTTTGCGCGAGTTGCTTGCCCAGGCCGGTGCCTATGTGCTGCTGATGGCGATATTGCTGGGCTTTTACCTGCTGGTGGTCTACGAGATCTACGAGTTTCCGCGATTTGGCCGGGTGCGAGACGTTTACTGGCTGCTGCTGCCGTTTTTCCTGGCGGTCGCCTTTCTCGGACTGGCCCTCGGGCAGCTGTTTCGCTCGCGTGAGACGGCCATGCAGCTGATGATGCTGGTCAGCGTGCCGGCGATTTTTCTGGCCGGTTTTGCCTGGCCAGCCGAGATCATGCCGGACTGGCTGGTTGGCCTGGGTCAGTTCATTCCCTCCACACCCGGAATCGACGGTTTCGTGCGGGTGCACCAGATGGGTGCGGCGCTGGACGAAGTGCGCCCGGCCCAGATCCAGCTCTGGATGCTGGCCGGTTTTTACCTGGCGCTGGCCTGGCTGGGCACCTGGACCATTCGGTAGGCTGAGGTATCCTAGCCGCCTGTTATTCAAGTTCATCGAAATCCAGCCATGTTTACCAGCCAATCCTCCACAGCTACTCCCGTTTACTCCCTCGACGCCGCCGGACTCGAAAGCTGGCTGGCCGAGGCTGATGCTGCTGCGGCGCGCTGGGTCAAGGCGGCAGGATTCAAGCCTGAACGCGGGTGCTGGCTGGCGGTGCCGGATGACAAGAGCGGCTTGGCCTGCGTGCTCAGCGGCCGCGAGCCGGATGATCGGCTCTGGGCGCTGGCCCATCTGCCGGCAGTGCTGCCCGACGGTGTCTATAGCTTCGAGCCTGACTGGCCGGCCGAAGAAATCCAGCTGGCTCGCGTCGGCTTCGGTTTGGGGGGTTATCGCTTCGACCGCTACAAGGCCCAGCCTGAAAGATCGGTTCGACTCGTGGTGCCGGAGGCTGAGCACGGCGAGCTCGCGGTGCTGGTAGAGGCCTCGGCTTATGTGCGCGACCTGGTCAATACGCCGGCGCTGGACCTGGGTCCGGCCGAATTGGCCGAGGTGGCCGGCGATCTGGCCGCTGCGCACAACGCGCAGTTCGAGGTGATCTCCGGTGAGCGCCTGGAAAAGGACTTCCCGGCGATTCATGTGGTCGGTCAGGCCTCGAGCCGGCCGCCTTACCTGATCCGCATGCAGTGGGGCGAGGATGACGCGCCGGCGCTGGCCCTGGTCGGCAAGGGCGTCATATTCGACTCCGGCGGGCTCGACATCAAGCCGGCCGCCGGCATGGTGCTGATGAAAAAGGACATGGGCGGCGCGGCCCACGTGCTCGGGTTGGCGAAGATCATCATGACGCTGGGGCTGAAAGTGAATCTGCGCGTCTACATTCCCGCCGTCGAGAACGCGATCGCCGGCAACGCGTATCGACCTTCCGACATCATCCGGACCCGCAAGGGTTTGAGCGTGGAGATCGGCAATACCGATGCAGAGGGACGGGTGGTGCTGTCCGACGCCCTGACCCTGGCCAGCGAAGAGGGTGCCGAGCGCATCATCGACATGGCCACCCTGACCGGCGCGGCGCGCGTGGCCCTGGGCGAGGATCTGCCGCCGATTTACGCTCGCGACGAGAAGCAGGCGCGCGCCATTCAGGACCTGTCGTTCGAAGTCGAGGACCCGCTCTGGCATCTGCCCTTGTACAAGCCCTACAACAGCTACATCAAGCCGGCCATTGCCGACCTGTCCAACTCCGGCACCAGCAAGTTTGCCGGCAGCCTGACCGCCGCGCTGTTTCTGGATCATTTCGTCGCCCCGGAAATCGACTGGTACCACCTCGATGTCTATGCCTGGAACCTGGGCGATCGTCCGGGTCGCCCGGCCGGCGGCGAGGCGCAGGGTTTGCGCGCCCTGTGGACGTGGCTGAAGCGCGAATACGGGATGTGCTAATGGCCCACTGGTGGGCCACTAGAGCCGCCAGACGCCAAGAATCATGATCGCTGTCGCCGCGAAGATCAGCATGATCTGGTAGGACATGCCGAGGATGAAGTACTTTGTCGTGGTCAGTATCCAGCCCTGGCGGTAGAAGCGCTTCATGGCGATCCAGAGGTAAATCGGAATCCACAGCCAGATGCCTGCGGCGACCCAAGCCAGCAGGCCGCTCAGAAAACCGTGGCCGAAAAAGACCGCATTGCCGAGAAAGTCCCGCACCAGTTCGATCATGTAAAGCCCGACCATGCTCAGGAAAAGAAAGGCGTGGTTGTGGACCTGCAGCAGCAAATGCTCGATGTAGTAGCGCCCGGAGAACAGGTAGAACACGGCGACCCAGGCCGAGAACAGCGGCAGGATCACGAACATGGTCTGCGGCAGCATGCTTGCCGCGGTACGGATGAAGCGGGCCGGGTTGCGCACCGCCTCGCGCAGGTTGGCGTCCATGATCCCGATCTGGCGGTTCAGCCAGGCATTGCCGCGTTCTCCCAGCCAGGAAAGCTCCAGCGGGTTGTCCTCCGGATGCCAGTCCTCGCCGCCGAACCGGATGGCGCTTTCGGAACCTTCGGCAAAGCTCTGCGAGATTTCCTCGGGACCTTCGCCAAAGTCGATCGCGCTGATCGTCAGGGTGACAATCAGGAAAGCCAGAATGCTGGTGACCAGGTACAAGCGCACCGGCGGCGTGTAGCGCGCTCGTTTTCCCTCGACGTATTGGCGTGATAACCAGCCGGGCTTGAACAACAGGCACTGCAGCGTTCGCCACATGCGCGAGTCGTAGTAAAGCGTCTCCGAGGCAACTTCACCGATCAGGCCGGGGATGGCCCGGATGAAAGAACGAGCGGGCTGGCCGCAGTGATGGCAATAGCGCCCGTTGAGCGATGTGCCGCAGTTGTTGCAAATGCGGTCGGTCCGGCCTTTCGCTGTTGATTCATCGCCGCCTTGCAAGGATGGCGCTCCCGGATAAAATCCCGCTTCACTGTCGACCTCCCGAAGTATATGTCAGCTCCGCCGCAGCCCCCGCTCAGCCACGAGGTTCGCCGCACGGTGGTGCTCGCCGCTCCGCTGGTGATCGGGCAACTGACCAACTTCGGGATGAATTTCGTCGATACCGTGATGGCCGGTCGCCTGGGCACCGCGGACCTGGGCGCCATTGCCGTGGGTTCGGCGGTCTGGTCGGCCGGACTGTTGTTTACCCTCGGCATTCTGCTGGCTGTCTCTGCCACGGTGTCGCAGCTCGACGGTGCCGGGCGTCAGACGCAGGCCGGCGAGTTCACTCGGCAGGCCTTGTGGCTGTCCCTGGCGCTGGCGGCCGGTTTGGTGGTGCTTGCGCTGGGCGCCGGGCCGCTGATGGTAGCGCTGGACGTCGACGAGGCGGTCGCCGAGCTGGCCATGGGCTATCTGCGTGCCATCGCCTTCGGCGCGCCGGCGCTGGCCCTGATGCTGACCCTGCGCTTTTTCTCCGAAGGCAGCGGCCACACCCGGCCGACCATGTACGTCGGCGTGCTGGGCATCGCGCTGAACGTGCCGCTGAACTGGATGCTGATGTTCGGCAACCTGGGCTTTCCGCGCCTTGGCGCGGTCGGGGCCGGCTGGGCGACGGCCGTTGTCCTTTGGCTGCAGCTTTTGCTGATGATTGCCTGGGTGGCCGGGCGCCCGCAATACCGGCCCTTCGCCGTGTTCGGGCGTTTTTCCTGGCCGAACGGGCGTGAGGTTCTCGGCTTGCTGAAAGTCGGTTTGCCGATCGGCTTCATGGTGTTGATGGAAGGCGGGCTGTTCGTGGCCTCGGCCCTGCTGATCGGAACACTGGGCGCCCTGCCGGTGGCCGCGCATCAGGTGGCGATGAACTACACCGGGCTGGTGTTCATGGTGCCGCTGGGCTTGAGTGGCGCCATCACGGTGCGGGTGGGTAACGCCATCGGCCGAAATGATCCGCTGGGCGCGCGCCGCGCCGGACTGGTGGGTATCGGCATGGCAATCGTGTTTGCCTTGTTTTCGGCCGCCATCATCGTGCTGTTCCCCGAACAAATCGTGCGTCTGTACACCAGCGATCCGGAAGTGATCGCGCTGGGCGCCAGTCTGCTCCTGTTCGGCGCGATCTTTCAGCTCTCCGACGGCATTCAGGTGGCGGCTGCCGGCGCCTTGCGCGGCATGAAGGACACCCGAATCCCCATGATCTACAGCGTTTTGGCCTACTGGGTGATCGGCATCACCGTGGGCTGGTGGCTCACCTTTCGTGCCGAATGGGGACCGGCGGGGATGTGGGTCGGCATTCTGTCCGGCCTGAGCGTGGCGGCCCTGCTGCTCACGGGTCGCTACCTGCGCCTAAGCTCGCCCCAATCGGGTCTGGCCGCAGCCTGAGCCGTGACCTCCTGCACATTGTGATCGTCACACCGTCACAATAGAATTCCGGACCTGTCTTCCAGCATCAGGCCAATCATGGCGGATTCGAAAAAACCCAACATCCTCGTCCGGCTCTGGCTGGGCTTCTGGCGTAGCGTGACGGCGCTGCGAATGGCGACATTCAACATTCTTTTTTTGCTGGTGCTCGCGCTGATCATCGGCGCGATCGTGCGCGGCGGCGAACAGGTCCTGATCGAAGACGACACCACCCTGGTGATGAATCCCAGCGGATTCATCGTCGAGGAGCACACCGGTTCGCCCATCGAGCGCGCCCTGAATGAGGCGCTGGGGCAGGAGGCAACCGAAACGCGGTTGCGCGACATTGTCGGTGCGCTGGATCGTGCGGCCGACGATGACCGCATCACGCAGGTGTTGATTTCGACCGAAAAGCTGGCGGGCGTAGCACCCGGCGTCATGCTGGAATTGACCGAGGCTTTCGAGCGTTTCCGGGCCAGCGGCAAATCGGTCATTGCCTACGGCGGATTTTTCACCCAGGGCCAGTACTACATGGCCTCGCTGGCCGACGAGGTATGGATGGATCCCGACGGCGGGGTGTTGCTGACCGGCTTCGGGTTCTTCCGCCAGTACTTCGCCGATGGGCTGGACCGGCTGGGTGTTGACGTCAACCTGTTCCGCGTGGGCGAGTACAAGTCGGCGATGGAGCCGTTCATTCGCTCGGACATGTCGCCCGAAGATCGCGAAGCGACCGAGTACTTCCTCAATGACCTGTGGCAGCGCTACATCGAGATGACGGCACGCAACCGGGGCATGCCGGTTGAGGTCATGACCGACCTGACGCAGAATTTTGCCGAACATCTGCAGGAAGCCGACGGCGACGTCGCCCGAATGGCTCTGGATCGCGGCCTGGTCGACAAACTCATCAGCCGTCCGGAAATGCGCGCAGAACTGGCGGTGCGCGGCGCACCGGATGGCAACGGCAGTTTCCGCAATATCGATTTCGCCACGGTGGCCACGATGCGGGAAGCGGAAAGGGTGCGCCGGACGGGCGAACAGGTTGGGGTGATCGTCGCTCAGGGTGTCATCACCGAGGGCACGCAGCCGGCCGGAACGATCGGGGCTGACAGTACCTCGCGCCTGATTCGCCAGGCCGCACAAGACGACAGCATCCGTGCCGTCGTGTTGCGAGTCGACTCCGGCGGCGGCAGTGCGTTCGCCTCCGAAGTCATTCGCCGTGAGCTGATGGCCCTGCGCGATACCGGCAAACCGGTGGTGGTCAGCTTCGGCAACGTGGCGGCGTCCGGCGGCTACTGGATCGCCATGGGCGCCGACGAAATATGGGCGCATCCGTCCACCATCACCGGCTCGATCGGCATCTTCGGTTTGTTCCCGACCTTCCAGGACACCCTGGCCAAGATCGGAATCCATACCGATGGTGTCGGCACCACGCCGCTTTCCAGCGCGCTGCGCGCGGACATGGAAATGGACGACGAAGCGCGCCAGCTCCTGCAGAGTTTCATCGAGCACGGCTATCGGGAATTCATCGGGCTGGTGGCCGAGCACCGGGACATGAGTCTGGACGAAGTCGAGGCGGTGGCGCAGGGTCGGGTCTGGACCGGTGCTCAGGCGCAGCAGCGCGGGCTGGTCGATCAGCTGGGCACGCTGGAAGAAGCCATCGGTTCGGCGGCGCGCATGGCTGGACTGGGTGAGGACTTCCGCTTCAGCTATGTCCAGCCCGAGCTGAAGCCCTGGCAGCAATTCCTCACCCAGATGGGCGCACGTGCCATTCTGGCCGCTGGCTTCGATGCCGACGTCGCCTGGCTGAACTGGCTGCCGCAGGATTTGCGAACCGGCGTGCTGGTCGACCTGCATCGCGTCCTGGACAGCACCCGGCAAGGCCGACCTGGCGTGATGGCCCACTGCCTGTGTGAAGCGCCTCGCGCTTGAAGTGATTTCGGTGTGCGCTGTGGACTCGGGTATCGGTCAGAGGGTCGTGCGCTTCTGGCCGATCCCACCGTTCCGAAACCTGGCTGGGTCATTTGCGTAATCAGCGAATCACATCGACCCGCCGGCCTCACCTCGTGCACGTGTTTGCGAGCGGGCGGCTTCCTGGACTGAATCATCTCGCCTGCCAATGGACCCGGTGACTCACGGCATATTCGGCGCCCTCTGGGCGCTGCCGGCTGCGCGCCGGGAGCGCATGCGCGCTGCAGCGCTGGCCGGCGCGAGCAGCGGCATGGTGGCTGATCTGGATGCCTTGATCCGTTCGTCGGAAGACTCGCTGCTCTACATCGAGTTTCATCGCCAGTTCACCCATTCTTTTGCCTTTGCGCCGGTCGGCAGCCTGGCCGTGGCCCTGCTGCTCTGGCCGTTGATGAAACGGCAGGCGCCGTTTGCCCAGGTCTATCTCTGGTGCCTGCTTGGTTACATCGCCCATCCGCTGCTTGATGCCTGTACCTCTTACGGCACGCACCTGTTCTGGCCGTTCAGCGATCACCGTGCGGCCTGGAACTGGATCAGCGTGATCGACCCGGTCTATTCGCTGCCGCTGGCCGGCCTGCTGGGCGTTGCGCTATGGCGCAACCGGCATTTCTGGTCGTATCTGGCGCTGGGCTGGATGGTGGTCTACATGGCTTTTGGCGCCTGGCAGAACCATCGGGCCGAACGGCTGGCGCTGGACTGGGCGCAGCAGCAGGACATTCCCGTTGAGCGCCTGGTCGCCAAGCCGGCGTTTGCCAACCTGGTGCTGTGGCGGGTGCTGGTCGACGACGGGCAGGACTTTCACCTGGCCGCGATCCGCACCCTGCCGTGGCGCGAGGAGATCGTTTACCCCGGTGGGTCGGCCGAGCCTTTCGACATCGAAGAATTCGACCCGGAAACCCGACGCGGCGACGATCTGGCCCGTTTTGATCATTTTTCGGCCGGCTGGCTGATGCGCTACCCGGACCAGGACGAGGAGGGCCGGTTTTTCGTCGGTGACTTCCGCTACGCGCTGGACCCGGCCAGCCAGCGGCCGCTGTGGGGCGTTTTGGTGGACCCGGACAACCCGGATGCGGCCGCCGAGTACACTACGCCTCGCCGGATGACCGAGGAAGACCGGCGGCGATTCTTTCAGCGCTTGCGCGGTGAGGCGCCCGAGCGCATTGACTGACCAGACTCGAGGGAGACCATCCAAATGCTCGCAGCGGTAACCAACTTCATCTGGACCTACGTGCTGATCGCGTTGCTGATCGTGATGGGCCTGATCTTCACCATCGGCTCGCGCTTTGTTCAGTTTCGCTATTTCGGCCAGATGTTCCGCGTTCTCGGCCAGGCCTTCAAACATCATCCCGGCCAGGTCTCTTCCTTCCAGGCGCTGACCCTGAGCGTGGCCGGGCGAGTGGGCGCCGGAAATATCGCCGGGGTGGCCGTCGCCATCACCCTCGGTGGGCCGGGCGCGGTGTTCTGGATGTGGGTGGTCGGCCTGATCGGTATGGCGACCAGCTTTTTTGAGTGTGCGCTGGCCCAGGCCTACAAGGTCCGCGACCCGCGCACCGGCGTGTTCCGCGGCGGGCCCATGTACTACATCGAGCGCGGCCTGGGCAGTCGCGGCCTGGGGGTGTTGTTTTGTGTGCTGCTGATGGTCACTTTCGGGCTGGCCTTCGTTTCGCTGCAGTCGTTCACCGCGGCCTCCTCCATTAACCAGGCGTTCGGGATCCCCAATTGGGCCAGCGGCGCCGCGCTGTGCGCCATCGTCGGGATCACCATCTTTGGCGGCGTGCGGCGCATCTCCCAGGTGACCGAAATCGTGGTGCCGGTGATGGCCATTCTGTATGTGACGGTGGCGGTGATCGTGGTGGTCATCAATGTGGGCGAGATTCCCGCCGTCCTGACCCTGATCGTCAAAAGCGCCTTTGGGCTGGAGCCGGCGGTGGGTGGCGGCATCGGGGCTGCCATCATGTACGGGGTGCGCCGCGGTCTGTTTTCCAACGAGGCCGGTCTGGGCAGCGCGCCCAACGTCGCGGCCGTGGCCTATGTGCCGCACCCGGTCAACCAGGGCATTGTTCAGGCGTTCAGCGTGTTCATCGATACCATCATCATCTGCACCGTGACCGCATTCCTGATCGTGATGGCCGGTCTGTACGGTGCCGGCGTCGAGGAAAACGGCGTTGTCCTGACCCAGCTGGCTCTGGCCCAGCACGTCGGGCCCTGGGGACAGACCTTCGTCAGCGTGATCCTGGCGCTGTTTGCCTTCAGCTCCATCCTGTACAACTTCTATCTGGGCGAAAACGCCTCCAACTGGCTGGACCCGGGCAACCGCGCGCTGTTTTTAATCTTCCGCGTGCTGATGCTGGTCCTGATCCTGTGGGCTTCCGTGCAGGATTTGAGCACGATCTTCAACTTTGCCGATCTGACCATGGCGCTGCTGGCGCTGGTCAACCTGATTGCGCTGGCGTTGCTGATGAAGGTGTGTTTCAGGCTGTTGCGCGACTACGACGAGCAGTCGCGTGCCGGAAAGGTGCCGGTCTTCAAGCCGGAGGACTTCTCCGATTTGAATATCGACCGCGAGGCCTGGTCGGGTGTACCCAGGTACTGAGAAACCTTGGTCTCACGCAGAGACGCCGAGCCGCAGAGCACGCAGAGAAAAGTTGTGACCGTATCGCTCTGCGTTCTCTGCGACTCAGTGTCTCTGCGTGATGCTTTTCTTAAACCTGTCAATTGACAAGTGTTCAGGCTTTAGCCGAGATTGAAAATCAAGCCGCCGAGCGGTGGCGTTTGAGGTAGACCAGAAGCTGGGAGATGGCGGCCGGGGTCATGCCGGGGATGCGGCTGGCCTGGTCGATGGAGTGGGGGCGGATGCGGTCTAGTTTTTCGGTCAGTTCGGCCGACAACCCGCGCACGGCGTGGAAATCGAAATCGTCCGGAATCTTTTCGCCCGCCGAGCGGCGCTGACGCTCGATTTCCAGCCGCTGACGGTCCAGGTAGCCCGCATAGCGAATCTGGATGCCGACCTGCTCGGCGACGTCGGCCGCATCGACACCGGGCCCAAAGTCCTCGACTTGCATCAGCGAGGCGTAGTCGACTTCGGGTCGGCGCAGCAGTTCCTCGGCACTGGTGTCCTTGCCGATGGAGATGCCCAGATGCTTGGCGGCAGCCTGGGCTTTGGGCGTGCCTGCACCGATGCGCAAGCCGCGCAGCCGCTCGAGTTCAGCGGCGATGGCGTCGCGGCGACGGCAGTAGGCGTCCCAGCGCGCATCGTCGATCAGGCCCAGATCGCGGCCGGTTTCGGTCAGGCGCAGGTCGGCGTTGTCTTCGCGCAGGTGCAGGCGGAACTCGGCCCGGCTGGTGAACATGCGATACGGCTCGGGCGCGCCCTGGGTGATCAGGTCGTCGACCAGCACGCCGATGTAGGCCTGGTCGCGGCCCGGCGTCCACGGCGCCAGATCGCTGGCGCGGCGGGCCGCGTTCAGACCGGCCAGCAGGCCTTGCGCTGCTGCCTCTTCGTAACCGGTCGTACCGTTGATCTGGCCGGCGAAATACAGGCCCTCCAGGCAGCGCGTCTCCAGGCTGGGCTTGAGATCACGCGGGTCGAAGAAGTCGTATTCAATTGCATAACCTGGTCGCGTGATATGGGCGTTTTCCAGTCCCGGAATGGCGCGCACCATCTCGATTTGCGCATCAAAGGGCAGACTGGTGGAAATGCCGTTCGGGTACCACTCGTTCAGATCCAGGCCTTCGGGCTCCAGGAAAATCTGGTGCGAGTCCTTGTCGGCGAACCGCACGACCTTGTCCTCAATGGAGGGACAATAACGCGGGCCCGTGCCCTCGATGGCGCCGGAGTACATGGGTGAGCGCTCGAGGTTGGCATGAATCACCGCATGAGCCTGCTCCGACGTGCGGGTGATCCAGCACGAAACCTGGCGCGGATGGTGATCCCGATTGCCCAGAAACGAAAACACCGGGCGCGGTTCATCGCCCGGCTGCTCGGTGAGACCGGAAAAATCGATGCTGCGCCCGTCCAGGCGCGGGGGTGTGCCGGTCTTCAGGCGCCCGACCTTGAGCGGCAGCTCGCGCAGGCGCGCCGCCAAAGCGTTGGCCGGTGCATCGCCGGCCCTCCCGCCGGCCAGCCGGGTTTCGCCCATGTGGATCCGCCCGCCCAGGAAGGTGCCGGTGGTGAGCACCACGGCGGCGGCGCGGAACTCCAGACCCATGGCGGTGCGCACGCCGACGACCCGGTCGGACTCGACCAGTAAATCGTCGACCGGCTGCTGGAACAGGTTCAGGTTTGGCTGTTGTTCCACAGCCCTTCGAATGGCGGCCCGATACAGGCTGCGGTCACACTGGGCGCGGGTGGCGCGGACCGCGGGCCCCTTGCGGGCATTGAGCGTGCGCCATTGAATGCCTGCCTGGTCGGCTGCTTGCGCCATGGCGCCGCCCAGCGCATCAACCTCCCGGGTCAGATGTCCCTTGCCGATGCCGCCGATGGCGGGGTTGCAGCTCATCTGGCCGACCGTTTCAATGCTGTGGGTGACCAGCAGAGTACGCGCGCCAATTCGCGCCGACGCCAGCGCCGCTTCGGTGCCGGCGTGGCCGCCACCGATGACGATCACGTCAAATGAATCCGGGTACTGCATCAGCTCAACGTCCGGTCAAAAAGCGGTCCGGCATTGTAGCAGCGGCACTTCCGCTTGATCCTGCCGGCCAACCGCGTCTTTCTACAGGGCGGTCAGCGTTCTTCCTGTGACCGCCGGTCCGGGTTGCGGCGAGCGGGCGCGGGAGTGCGACGCTGCGGCTGTGACGAACGCGTCGCTGGACGGCTGGATGCTCTGTCTCGCGGCGCAGGCTGTGACCGGGTGCTTGGCGCCGGTTGGCGCACCGGCGCTTCGCTGCGATGCTGGACTGGTCGGGTCTGAGTCGGTTGGCGCCGCTCCGGTCGCGTCCGCTCGACGGGTCGTTGCGCTGGTCTGCGCTGGGTCGATGACGGCCGCGATGTGCGGGGAGCCGGGCCCAGATCCGATCCCCGGAGTTCGTCCCGAGTCGTCGCACCACGTCCCGCTGCTGGATCGCGACGTGTTTCGGCCCTGGCGCGATCCTCGGCCAGCCGATGACGGAGTTGAACCTCAGAGCCTGGACCCGGTCTGGCGATTCTGCGATCCGTTCGGGTTGAAGTTCGGCCCTGCTGCATCAGCAGCAAGCGCTGGTCTGGTGGGGGCGATTTGTAGACGACAGGACGGGCCCAGAACACGGGACCAGCCCATACCCTGTGCGGGTGATACCACCCACCGCCATAGAAGCCGGGGCCGCGAGCGAAAAAAGGATCGCGGTAAGGACCATACCGGTAGGATCCGTAAAAGCCGCTGGAATAGAAAAAATCGAGTGACCAATACGGATACAGCCAGGGGTCGACGACCACCGCCGTCCTGGGGGCGGTCTGCCACTGGTCGTAATACACGCCGTCAGAGCCGTACCGAGGCTGGTGGTAGGTTGTGCACGCACCCAGACTCAATGCCAGCAGCACCACCACCATCAAGCGACGCGTCAGTCTTTGATTCATACCCAGAAAGTAGCACATGAGTCTTAACGGCGAATGAACTCAAGGTGCAGTTGGTCCGGCATCGCTGCCTGCTCTACCTAGAAGGTCTTTAGTCGAACAGAAGCTCTTGATTCGACGCTGAATTCAGCAGTGTCTTGAGTTCACTCAGGCTGGCGCGCCTGAGCGGCTGTCCGTCGATCGGGCTGGGCGGCGCCTGCACCGCGTCGCGGCCGATCATCAGCGACATTTCAACCGTATGCTCGCCGGCTTCCACGACCAGCACATCCAGTTCCCGCCAGCCGCCGTCGTGCCAGCGGATGCGTCGCCGTTCCTGCTGAAAAGGGATGCCGTGCTCCATCAAAAACCGCACAACGCTGTCGGGGTCTTCGTCGTAGACGTGCAGACAAATGCGTGAAAACTCGTCGGCTGTGCCTTCCAGAACCGGGCCGACCAGGCGTGGCCTGAACGGGTGCAGGAACTTCATGGCTTCCAGAGCCGCCTCGCGCAAGGCCTGCAGATGCTCGCGGTGCGCCTCACCGCCGTAGAGGAACTGCCATTCCTTCAGGGCTTTTTCGATTTGACTGTTGGAAGGCAGTCCGCCGCGCGTGCTCGCGCCGAGACGCTCGGCTGCCTTGTGCTTGGCGGTCAGATAGGAACGCTGTCCCTCGACGGCCATGATGCGAGCGGCTTCGGCGGCGATTTCCAGGCGCAGGCGGTCGCCACTGCGACGTGAGTTTTTACCTGCCATAAGCTGTCTTTGGGTCTAGAAAATGTCGTAGGCGTCGGTCTCGCGACGCTCTTCTTCGCTGGCTTCCAGTGGCGGCAAATTATCGGAGTGGAACCATTCGGACATGGCGCCGCTGGCTCCCGGGCGGGCGCGCAGACCGCTGTCCGGATTGATCAGCGCGCGCGCCAGGCCCACCGGCTCGGAATGTTCCCTTTCGGAACGGTCCTTGAGCGCCACTTCCATGAAGTCGACCCACAGCGGCAGCGCGGTTCGTCCCCCCTGCTCCTGGCTGCCCAGCGATTCGTTGTCATCCATGCCGAGCCAGACGGTCGCCACAATGCCGCCGCCGTAGCCGACAAACCAGGTATCGCGCAGATCATTGGTGGTGCCGGTTTTGCCGGCCAGGTCGTTGCGGCCGAGCCTGAGCGCCCGGCGCCCGGTGCCCTGCGTGACCACGTCGGCCAGCATGGAGTGAATCAACCAACTCGTTTGCGGACTGATGATTTGCGGCGCAACGCGCGGCAGCTGCGGGCCGAACATGGCACCGCCTTCGTCCAGATTGTCATCCATGCTGCTCAAATCGATGCGTCGCGGCCCGGTGTCGTCGTTCTCCGGAGCGCTATTGTCGAGCACCAGTTCGTGCTCTCCGGGTTCGGGACAGTCGGGGCAGATGCGCGTCCAGCTGGGCTCGAAGACGGTCTGGCCCGCACTGTCGGTGATCCGATGAATGATCTGCGGCTCGACGGCAAAGCCGCCGTTGGCAAATACGGCATAGGCAGAGGTGAGGCTGAGCGGTGTAATCGAGGCCGACCCCAGAGCCATCGAGGGCCCGGCGGGGAGGTCGTTGCGGGCGAATCCGAAGTCGCTGATGTAATCGCGCGCATAGTCCACACCGATGTCCATGAGCAGACGCACGCTGACCAGATTACGCGAGTGCACCATGGCTTCGCGCAGACGCGTGGGGCCGTAGAAGCGCCGTCCGAAATTGGTTGGCCGCCAGGCCCTTTCCATCGAGGGATCGTCAAGCACGACCGGCGCGTCGTTGACCAGCGAGGCCAGGGTGTAGCCTTCGTCAAGGGCGGCGGCATACACAAAAGGTTTGAAGGCCGAACCCGGCTGGCGGCGGCTTTGGGTGACGCGATTGAACTGGCTGCGGCCGAAATCCAGGCCGCCGACCATTGCCAGAACGCCGCCGGTGTCGGCATCCAGCGCGACCAGCGCAGCCTCGGCGCGCGGAATCTGGGCCAGCCGCCATTCCTCTCCGACCCGGCGCAGCCGGACCAGATCGCCTGGGCTGAGAACATCGCTGACCGCTTGTGGTCGGGCGCCGAGCGCGTTCAAGCGGATGAAGGGGCGTGCCCAGCCCAGGCCGTCGAGCGTGAGGACCACGTCTTCACCGCCGCGGACACGGATCAGAGCCTGCTCCTCGTCGGCTTCGAGGACCAGCGCCGGAATGAGATCCGCGACGGCTCGGGTACGGCTCAATTGTTCGTCGATTCCCGGCTCCGCGGCCAGCGCTTCGAGGTCGAACTGGTGCTCCGGACCGCGCCAGCCATGGCGTCGGTCGTAGGCCTGCAAGCCGTCGCGAACGGCCTGGTCGGCGGCGCGCTGCATGTCGGCATTGACCGTCGTGTGGATGCGGTAGCCGCCGGAATGGGCTTCCTCGGCGCCCACGCGATCCACCAGCGCCAGGCGCGCCTGCTCGGCAATCCAGGGGGCGTTCAATTCAACCACCGGACCGTGCAGGCGAGCATTGTTGGGTTCGGCTCGCGCCTGCGCGTGTTGTTCGGAGTCGATGTAACCCAGATGCAGCATGCGATCCAGAATCCAGTTGCGCCGGATCATGGCCTGCCGCGGACCGCTGATCGGGTTGTCGCGAGAGGGCGCTTTGGGCAGCGCGGCAATCTGAGCCATTTCGGCCAGGGTCAGTTGATCCAGCGACTTGCCGAAATAGACCTGGGCGGCGGCGGCGACGCCATAGGCGCGATGGCCGAGAAACTCCTTGTTCAGATAAAGCTCGAAAATCTGATCCTTGCTCAGGTTGCGCTCGATCTTCAGCGCCAGCAGCATCTCGCGCAGTTTCCGGGTGACCGAGTACTCGGTGGTCAAAAAGAACCGGCGCGCGACCTGCTGGGTGATGGTGCTGCCGCCGGGAACCCGTCCCTGCCCCAGGCTGGCGGTATAGAGCCAGGCGCCGCGCAAGGTGCCGCGCCAGTCGATTCCGGGATGGCGGTAGAAGCGATCGTCCTCGGCGGCCAGAAACGCCAGGCGCTGCAATTCCGGCACCTCTTCCAGGCGGACCGGCGTGCGTCGCTGCTCTCCGATTTCGGCAATCAGGGCGTCGTCTTCCGAGAAGATGCGCAGCGGCACCTGAAGACGAACATCCTGCAGGACCTCGACGTCTGGCAGGGTCGGCACGATGAGCACCCATATCGACACGACGGCCACGACCCCGGCCAGTACTCCGACCACCAGCAGGCGGGCAAAAAGTCTTAACAGGGTTTTGATCTTGCGCATGGGCTGGAGTGCGTTCGGGCGAATCTTGAATAAGGAAGCGGTTGCCGCTGACTCAGACGCCTGTCGCCAAAGAAAGTGCCAACTTGTTAAAAAAATGCTCGTGTTGAACCTGCTTGTTAGGTTAGTATACGTCCGAAAGCAGCTGATTTTTGAGGGGATGGAGTCAGGAATCTGGCGTTGGAGGGGAGATAAAGAGCGCCCAGCGCCGAGTGTCAGAGGGCAAGGCATAGCGAATGAATGGGATTTTGAGCAGGCTCATCGGCAAGGGTGCCCAGCCCCTTGTGGGTGTAGACATCGGCACCAGTAGCATCAAGGTGGTCCAACTGTCCGAAGGCGGGGGAAGCTATCGGCTGGAAGCTTTCGGGGTTGAACCCCTGCCGGAGAATTCCGTCAGCGAGGGGCTGATCGTTGACGCTGATGCCGTTGCGAGGGCACTGAGCGAAGCCGTTAAACGATCAGGGGTCACCGCCAAGGCCTGTGCGATGGCCGTGACCGGTTCGGCGGTAATCACCAAAATGATCAATCTGCCAGCGGATCTGAGCGAAGACGACATCGAGGCCCAGATCGAAGTCGAGGCAGGACACTACATTCCTTTCCCGCGCGAAGAAGTCAGTCTGGATTTTGAGGTTCTGGGGCCGTCGCCCAGAAACGCAGATCTTCTCGAGGTACTGCTGGCTGCGTCCAAGACCGAGCATGTCGATATGCGCCGGGAGGTCGCTGAAATGGCGGGCCTGAACGTGAAGGTCGTCGATGTCGAGTCTTTCGCCATATCGAATGCCTTTGACCTCGTTCGCCAACAGGCAGGAATTGACCGTGCCGAGACACTGGCGATTCTGAATATCGGGTCGACGACATCGGCCATGATCGTTTTGAGGGAGAACCGCAGCATCTACAATCGGGAGCATTCTTTCGGGGGCAATCAGCTCATCGAAGAGTGCATGCGGCGGTATGGGATGGACTCGAGGCAGGCCCGCTTCATGCAGCGAGGAGAGGAGCCGCCAGCTGGGTTCGAAGACGAAGTGCTGGAGCCTTTCCGGCAAGGTGTCATTCAGCAGATCAGCCGGGCGCTGCAGTTTTACGCCTCATCGAGCGACTACCGAAGCATCAATACGCTCTATCTGACCGGCGGCGGTGCGCTTGTCAGCGGCTTGGCCGAAGCGCTTGGTGACGAGATCGGCATTTCCACGGAGCTCGGCGATCCTCTGAAAAACATTCGCCCGGGCTCGAAGGTCAACCCACGAAAGCTGGATGCAGTGCGTCCGTCACTGACGATTGCCTGCGGATTGGCTCTGCGAGGCTTTGACTGATGGCCAAAATCAACTTATTGCCATGGCGTGAAGAGAAGCGGCAGGAGCGGCAAAAGCATTTCATTGCGCTTGTGATTGCGATTGCCGTTATCTCGGGCGGTCTGGTCTTTCTCGCCAATCAGGGCATGAACATGATGATTTCCGGGCAGGAAGCCCGCAATGATTTCCTGCGCGGAGAAATCCGGTCGCTGGATCGCAAAATTACCGAAATCGAAGATCTTGAAAGTACGCGCGACAGTTTGATTTCCCGCAAGGAAGTCATCGAGCGTCTGCAGGAAAATCGATCACTGATGGTGCATCTGTTCAACCAGATTGCGCAGACGGTGCCGGAGGGCATCACTTTGAACAGCTTGCGCCAAACCGGGACGGAGCTCACCATTGTGGGGACAACCGAGTCGGAGTCCCGGGTGTCGGACTACATGCGCCGAATCGAATCGGCCAGTTGGTTGCACAGGCCCGAACTTCGGATTGTCCAGGCCCGGTCAGGTGAGCAGAACTCGGAGCAGCCATTCAGATTTGAGTTGCGCGCTCAGATTGGATCGCCGCGTCTGGCGGAAGAGGAGTTCTGAGCATGGACTTGGCAGAGCTTAGAGAACTGGATTTCAACAACCTTGGCAGCGCGTCTACTGGCGCCAAAGCGGTCATCCTGGTGTTCCTTGCCGTCCTGATTCTGGCCGCGGGATACTGGTTTTTGATCAAGGACAAGCGGACGACGCTTGAACAGCGCGAGAGGGTAGAAACCCAGCTGAAACAGGAATTCACCGAGAAGCAGCAACGGGCCGTCAATCTTCCAGCCTATCGCCTGCAGCTTGAAGAAATGGAAGAGATGCTGGCAGTCATGCTGCAGCAGCTGCCGTCGCGAACCGAAATGCCGGAACTGCTGAACGATATTTCGCAGACTGCGCTCGGGGCGGGCATTGAGAACGAACTATTCGAGCCCCGCTCTGAAATTCTGCGGGACTTTTATGCAGAGCTGCCGATTGCTGTCCGTATGGTCGGCACTTATCACGAGTTTGGAGAATTCGTCAGCACGGTGGCCTCGTTGCCGCGAGTCGTGATTCTGACCATCCAGGATATCTCGCTGCAGCCCGTTGACGGTCCCGGAGAACGGCTGCGCATGGACGGCAGAATCACGACCTATCGCTACCTCGAGGAAGGCGAAGTCTTGGCCGGTAATCCCAATCAGGAACAGGGAGGACGACGGCGATGAGTCGAGTCTGGGGTCTTCCCCTTTTGGGGCTGCTTGTCGTGCTTCTGGTCGGGTGTGAGCGCGGAACGGAGGATTTGCAGCGCTGGGCACAGCAGGAGCGGGAGCGCCCTGGTGAGCCGATCGAGCCGATACCCTCTGTGACTGTTGCCGAGGTGATTGCCTACGAAGCCTTTGACCGCCGTGATCCGTTCCAGCGTCGCCAGTCCGCTGCCGAGGTGGATGAAGAAGAGGAAATGGAGCAGGTCGCCGAAGGACTACGCCCAGATCCTGATCGCCGACGCGAGTTTCTTGAAGGATTTCCGCTGGACACTTTGGCGATGGTCGGGACTTTGGAGATCGACGACGTCGACTTTGCCCTGATTCGCGACAACGAAAACGTCATCCATCGCGTTCGTGCCGGCAATTACATGGGACGAAACCATGGGGAGGTACAGCGCGTCACGCCCAACCGGGTCGAAATCAGAGAATTGGTACGAGATGGGCGCGGAATCTGGACCGAACGTCGCGTCCAGATCGCTATGGGAGAAAGATAATGGCCAGCAATCGCGCCAATGAGGGCAGCACTCCAAAATCAGCGAAACGGCAAACTGGCATTGCAGGGAGACAGTCATGATCAGGGGCATACGCTTTTTCGGTTTGCTGACGGGTATCTGTTTTTTGATGTCCGCGCTTCAGGCATCGGAATTGACCGATATTCGTGTGGATAGCGAGCCTGGTGAGGTGCGGCTGACCTTCACTTCGCCCGATGAGTTTCCGGAACCACACGTATTTTTGACCGAGCAGCCGGCCCGGGTGGTGGTTGATCTGCCCGGCACCGGTAGCCGCGTTTCTGGCGACCGGGTGAACGTCTCCGCCGGACCGGTGCAGGCCTATCAGGCCCTATCAGCCGGGGGGCGGACCCGAGTTGTCGTGGACTTGGCGCGCCCGCTTTCATACGAGGTTGAAATGAGCGGTCGCGAGATGGCTCTGATTCTCGCGACAGAGGAAACTGCGGCCCCGACCGCAGCGGCTCCGACCGGCCGCCCGGTCTCCGGCAACGGCTTCCAGGTTCAGGGATTTGACTTCCGCCGCTCGCCTGATGGCCATGGCCGGGTCATTGTTGATATGGATCGGCCCGGCGTGAACGTGACGCTGAGCGAACGTGCCACCGGTTTGCGGGTTGACCTGTTCGATACCGAACTGCCAAGCGACCTGTTTCAGCGACTTGACGTCACCGACTTTGCCACGCCGGTGCAACTCATCACACCCGAGCAGAGAAACGATAACGTTCGCCTGCTGCTGGAAGTCTCCGGCGAATACGAGCATCTGGTCTTCCAGAGCGATACGCAACTGATCATCGAGATCAGCCGGCCAGAGGAGGAGGTCGCGGAACGTGAGCGAGAGCTGCAGTTCTTCGGCGAACGGGAATACGAGGGTGCCCGGATCACACTCAATTTTCAGGACATACAGGTTCGCTCTGTTCTCCAGCTCATTGCTGATGTTTCCGATCTCAATATCGTGGTATCGGATTCCGTCAGCGGTTCCCTGACTCTGCGCTTGACCAACGTTCCCTGGGACCAGGCGCTTGATATCGTTCTTGAGACGCGCAACCTCGACATGAGGCGTTCCGGAAACGTCATCTGGATCGCGCCAATTGCCGAAATATCGGCTCGTGAACAACAAGTTCTTCGGGCCAGAGCCGAGCGCGAAGCGCTGGAACCGTTGCGCACGGTCATGTTGCCGATCAGCTATGCCAATGCCCCGGACCTCGCCTCTCTCATCACGGCCAGTCGCGGCGAAGAAACCGGCTTGTTGTCAGATCGCGGTTCGGTATCGGTCGATCAGCGCACCAACACCCTGTTGATCACGGACACGCTGCAGCAAATTGAGGAGGTCCGGGAATTGGTCGCCGAGCTCGACCGTCCGGTGCGCCAGGTTCAGATCGAGTCGCGCATCGTTGTCGCTCGGCATGACTTCAACCACCAGTTGGGCGTGCGCTTCGGTGTCACGGGTGCACGCCAGGATTCACGCGGTAACCTCTACACCACTTCGGCAAGCTCCCAGGCGCTGCAGACCATGAATCAGTCCGCGCTTGCCAACCGCAGAGCCGGCCGCGGCACCAGCACACCACTGGACGTCCCTGGTCTGGATGATCGCCTGAACGTGAACTTGCCGGTGGCGAATCTGGCGGGAAGTCTGGGTTTCAGCATCCTGGCGGCTGACTACCTTCTCGATCTGGAACTCAGCGCGCTGGAGACGGAAGGGCGGGGTGAAGTCATCTCCACGCCCCGACTGATCGCCGCCAACCAGCAGGAGGCTTTTATCCAGCAGGGTGTGGAAATCCCGTTCGAGTCGGCGCAGGGCGGACAAGTTGCCGGTGCCGTTAACGTGGAATTCAAGGAGGCCGTGCTGGAGCTGAGGGTTCGGCCTCTGATCACTCCGGACAATCGCGTGCAGCTCGATCTGTCAATCAAACAGGACACCGTGGGTGAGATCTTCGAAACGGGCCGTGGCGGGTCAGTGCCTTCAATCGATACCCGTGAAATGGCGACCAACGTTCTGGTCGATAACGGCCAGACGGTGGTGCTCGGAGGGATCTACCAGGAAGAGCGCAACTTCACCACGACGCGAGTGCCGGTTCTGGGTGATGTTCCCGTAATGGGTCATCTGTTTCGTAGGCGGGGGACCGATGATCAGAAGCGGGAATTGCTGATTTTCGTCACGCCAACCATCCTCGACGACCGTGTCGTGCTTGACTGA
>CAZUTZ010000002.1:0-24660 GCA_964623655.1 uncultured Wenzhouxiangella sp. | reverse complement strand
CGCCTCTGCGTGATGCATTTAATGCAGCCGGTGCTCCCACGCCGTGTTCAGGCTTACCCGCATTTGGAGTAGCCGCAGGCCAGGCAGGTCTTGCAGCCGTCGAGAATCACCATGGCCTTGGTGTTGCACTTGAAACACACCGAGGCCGAGGGTGGATAAGACGCCTCGGCCGCGGCGGGTTCGGCTTCAGTCAGGTTTTTTTTTTCGCGAGCCTCGTATTCCGCCCGCTTTTGTTCGAGCATCAGTTGCTGTTGTTCGCTCAACTCATCGGGCTCGATCAGGCCGATGCGCTTGAGGTGGTGCTCGACTACGGCGCCGATGTCGGCAACGATGGAGGGTACGAAGCGTCCACCGGGCTTGAAATACCCGCCTTTGGGATCAAAGACCGCCTGCAGCTCCTCGGCCAGGAAGGTCACGTCGCCGCCCTTGCGGAAGACCGCAGACATCACCCGGGTCAGGGCCACGATCCACTGGAAGTGGTCCATGTTTTTCGAGTTGATGAAGATTTCGAAGGGTCGACGCTGCTCGTGCTCCGTGCCGGAGTTGAGAACGATGTCGTTGATGGTCACATACAGGGCGTGGTCGTCCAGCGGTGTGCGAATCTTGTAGGTCGCTCCTTCCAGGCACTCCATGCCTTCCGGACGCTCCAGCTTTTCGTGCATGCGAATGATTTCGGCCTTGCGCGGCGCGTTGGTTTCGGCTGGCTGCTCGGCCTTGGCCGCTTCCTTTTCGCGCACCTGGTAGCCCACGATTTTTTTCTCGATTTTGATCGTCATGTCAAATACACCCGACTGAATTCCTTAAAATTTCCCGTAATAGCCTTCTTTCAGCGCGTCGAAGAGATTGGCCGCTGTATGCATTTCCCCGTCGTATTCGACCTCCTCGTCACCCTTGAGCTCAATGGTGCTGCCGTCTTCCAGCTCGAAGGTGTAGGTGGTCGAGGCCAGATCCTTGTCGGTGACCAGCACGCCCTGGAAAGCCTCGGGGTTGAAGCGGAAGGTCGTGCAGCCTTTCAGCCCCTGCTCCCAGGCGAACAGGTAAATGTCCTTGAAGTCCTCGTAGGGATAGTCCGTGGGCACGTTGGCGGTCTTGGAAATTGACGAGTCGATCCACTTCTGGGCAGCGGCCTGAATGGCCACATGCTCTTTCGGCGAAATGGTCTCGGCGGTGACAAAGTAATCAGGCAGCTGCTCGTCGGGGTTTTCCGAATAGGGCATGGCGGCCGAATTGACCAGCGTTCGATAGGCCAGCAGTTCGTAGGAATAGACGCTGACCTTTTCCTTGCTCTTCTTGCCCTCGCGGATAACGTTGCGATTGTAGTGGTGCGCAAAGCTCGGCTCGATGCCGTTGGAGGCGTTGTTGGCCAGCGACAGCGAAATGGTTCCGGTCGGCGCAATCGAGGTGTGGTGGCTGAATCGGGCGCCGACTTCCGCCAGCCTATCGACCAGCTCAGGCGCGACTTCGGCGACCTTTTGCATGTAGCGGCTGTAGCGCGCGTGCAGCACTCGCCCGGGCAGACGGTCTCCCGGTCGGACGCCGTCTTTTTCCATTTCCGGCCGCAAGCGCAGCATTTGCGGCGTCACCTCGAACTCATCGAGCATGATCGGGGCCGGGCCCTTTTCCTCGGCCAGTTCGAGGGCTGTTTCCCAGCCGGCCACGGCCATTTCGCGCGAAACCCGATCGGTGAACTCCAGCGATTCTTCCCGCCCGTACTGCATTTTCAGCATGGTCAGGGTCGAGCCCAGGCCCAGGAAGCCCATGCCGTGGCGCCGCTTGTACTCGATTTCACGTCGTTGCTCGGCCAGCGGCAGGCCGTTGATTTCGACCACGTTGTCGAGCATGCGCGTAAAGACCTTGACGGTTCGCCGATAGTCCTCCCAGTTGAACCGCGCATCATCGGTAAAGGGGTTTTCGACAAACCGGGTCAGGTTGACCGAGCCCAGCAGACAGGCGCCGTAGGGCGGCAGCGGCTGCTCGCCGCAGGGATTGGTGGCACGGATGTTTTCGACCCACCAGTTGTTGTTTTGCTCGTTGATGCGGTCGACCAGCACGAAGCCCGGCTCGGCAAAATCATAGGTCGAGGTCATGATCATGTTCCACAGACGGCGCGCGGGCACGGTGCGGTAGATCTTGCAGGCCACCAGGCCGTCGGCGCTGGTGACGTAGCCGCCGAGGTTGGGCCAGTCGCGCCACACGACCTGGCTGGGATCCTCCAGGTCCAGCTCGTGGGCTTCGCTTTCCAGGATCGGGAATACCAGCGGCCATTCGGCGTCGTCCTGCACCGCGCGGATGAAATCGTCGGTGATCAGCAGCGAACAGTTGAACTGGCGCAGCACGCCGTTTTCGCGCTTGGCGCGAATGAAGTCCATCACATCGGGATGCGAGATGTCGAAGGTGGCCATTTGCGCGCCTCTGCGGCCGCCGGCCGAGGAGACGGTGAAACACATCTTGTCGTAGATGTCCATGAACGACAGCGGGCCTGAGGTGTAGGCGCCCGCGCCGGATACGTAAGCGCCTCTGGGCCGCAGCGTCGAGAATTCATAGCCGATGCCGCAGCCGGCCTTGAGCGTCAAACCGGCTTCGTGCACCTTGCCGAGAATGTCGTTCATCGAGTCGCCGATGGTGCCGGACACGGTGCAGTTGATCGTCGAGGTCGCCGGTTTGTGCTCGTGCGCGCCCGCATTGGAAGTAATGCGTCCGGCCGGAATCGCGCCGCGGCGCAGGGCCCAGAGGAACTCACGGAACCAGAACGACCGCAATTCCGGGGTTTTTTCCACGTCGGCCAGGGACCGCGCGACGCGGCGATAGGTGTCATCGATCTCCTTGTCGATGATTTGCCCTGACTTCGCCTTCAGTCGATACTTCTTGTCCCAGATATCGAGGGATGCCTCCTGGAAGGCGATGTTCGGTAGCGCAGCCGATAATGCTTGTGCCGAAACGCTCATGTCGCAACCTCTTGATTTGCCCGATCAGTTATGAGTTATACACAGGTTGCTCACTGCCTTCTTCACAACCTGTTGTGTTCCTTTGGCGCCTTTGACACAACATCTTGTGTCAGCGCCGGTTACCTTACGCCTACTCCGCGCGAGAATCAAGCCCCATGACCCCTGTCCGAGCCCAGCTTTTCGAAATCGTCCTTTACCAGCCGCAGATCGCGCCCAACACCGGCAACATCATGCGCCTGTGCGTCAACGCGCCGGCTCGCCTGCATCTGATCGAGCCCATGGGGTTCGTTCTCGATGATCGCCGTCTGCGCCGCGCCGGCATGGACTACCGCGAGTACGCGAACGTGCAGCGCCACCGGACGCTGGCGGAGTGTCGGGAATTTCTGGGAGACAGGCGCTGGCTGGCTTTCAGCTCTCGCGCCCGCACACGCTTGAGCGCATGGTCGTTCAGTGCCGGCGACGTGCTGATGTTCGGCAGCGAGACGGCCGGCCTGCCGCCTGAGGTGATGAACGGGGTGCCGGAGGCGCAGCGCCTCCTGATACCGCAGATGGACGGAGCGCGCAGCCTGAATCTCGCCAATGCCGTGGCGGTCGGGCTGTACGAGGCCTGGCGTCAGCTCGATTTCGCCGGCGCGGTCAGACGGTCTCCGGCTTGAGACCGCGCTGCATGAGCACGCGCACGCCCTTTTCCGCGCTCCAGCCCTTGAACAGAATGCCGTGGACCTGCTCGGTAATCGGCATTTCAACATTAAGGCGTTCGGCCAGGCGCATGGCTTCTTCTGCGGTTTTCACACCTTCGACAACCTGCCCGATTTCGGCTACGGCCTGATCCAGGCTTTGACCTCGCGCCAGTGCCATGCCCAGCTGCCGATTGCGCGACAGGTCGCCAGTACAGGTCAGTACCAGATCGCCCACGCCGGCCAGTCCGGTCAGGGTCAGCGGATCGGCCCCGAGTGATTTGCCCAGGCGCATCATTTCAGCCAGTCCCCGAGTGATCAGGGCGGCGCGGGTGTTGCTGCCCAACTTCAGGCCGTCGACGATGCCGCAGGCGACAGCCAGCACGTTTTTCAACGCTCCGCCCAATTCCGCGCCGGCCAGATCGGCGGTGTAATAGGCGCGGAAATTGTCTCCATGCAGCAGTTCGGCCCACTGGGCCCCGAATTGCGGGCTGCTGGCGGCCACGGTCACGGCCGTGGGCAGCCCTTCGGCCACTTCACGGGCGAAGGACGGCCCCGTAATCAGGGCCAGCGGAATGTCGGGCGAGAGTTTTTCCTCGGCCACTTCGTGCAGCAATCGTGCCGTGCCGGGTTCAAAGCCCTTGCTGGCCCAGGCCAGACCCGTTTCCGGGCGCAGAAAACCCTCAAGACGATTGAGCGTTTCGCCGAAGGCATGGGAAGGCGTCACGATCAGGTAAGCCGTGGCATCCTTGCAGACGGCCTCGAAATCCGCGCTGACCTGCAGCGTATCCGGAAAGGGAATGCCGGCCAGATAGCGCTCGTTGGTCCTTGACGACTGGAGTCTTTCGACGTGATCGGCATCAATGTCCCACAGCCGGGTCGGATGACCGCGCCGCGCCAGGTGCATACCCAGCGCGGTGCCCCAGGAACCGGCGCCAAAAACGGCGATCGAGTCGGTCATGTTGGTTTAGTTGTCGGCTTTGCCGTTTTCAGCCGGCTCACCTTGTTGCTGAGCCTCCGACAGGCGCTGACGGAAGATCGCCTCGAAATTGATCGGCTGCAGCGGCGGCAGGTAAAAGCCGCCGGCGCTGATCAGGCTGGCGATCTGGGTGCGGTTGTACGGAAACAGCACGTTGGGACACAGCACGTTGATCACGTAGCCCATCTGCTCCTCACTGACGTTGGAGAACTTGAAGATCCCGCCGTATTGAACCTCGCAGACGAAGGCCGTGCTTTCGCCCTGCTTGGCCGTGACCGTCACGGTCAGGATGACTTCAAAGCGATCCTCCCCGACCTTGTTGGTGCGCTGTCCCAGATTGAGGTTGATATCCGGCTGGTTGCCGGACTGGTCCAGTTCCTGAGGAGATTTGGCTTCGAAGGAAGCGTCTTTCAGATAGATGTGCTGCATCAGCATCTGCATGCCGGTGTTTTCGGCAGCGGCAGCCTGCGCGCCTGCGTTGGCGCCATTTTCTTCAGCCATGATGATCCTTTTTGTGCATTGTGAGTTTGATTTGCGCCGGAGTTCTCCGGGCGAATAGCGTTATTGTTCCTTGTCCTCGGCAGCTGCCTTTTTGCGGCCTTTGGACTTGCGCGACGGCTTGTCCTTGTGCCGGCTGACCGGCTGGTTATCGCTGATCCACTGGGTCAGACCGCCGCTCAGCATGTAGACCTGATCAAAACCCAGCTTGACCAGCTTATTGGCCATCTGCGGCGAAATCTGGCCGCGCTGGCAGTAAACCAGCAGCGGCTTGTCCTTCTGCTTGAGCAGCTGCTGGTTGCCGGCCTCGATCCTCGACGGCGGCATATGGGTTGCCCCGGCGATATGCCCCTTGGCGAAGTCCGTGCTGTTGGAGACATCAAGAATCAGGGGGTCCTCGCGGTTGATCAGGCGAACGGCTTCCAGCGTGCCGATTTCCTTCCATTTCCGCCCCAGCCGCGCGACCTCCCAGGCCAGCCAGGCAACCAGGATGGCGACAAAAAGCCCTGATAGCAGCAGGTTGTCGGCGGCGAATTCAATTAAACGATCCATGCAATCAAGCAGCTCGGCCAAAGCCCTCCATTATCCTTGATTCCACCGACGCTTGCCAGCAGTTACCGTTGGACTGTGGAATAATCATCTATGGTTTCTCTCTCCGAGGCAAGCATGCCCAGACCTTCCCCCGTTGTGTTGCTGATTCTGGACGGCTGGGGTTACCGCGAACCGGCTGCGGACAACGCTATCAGCCTGGGACAAACGCCGAACTGGGATCGCATCTGGGACTCCCGACCGCACTCGTATTTGACGACTTCCGGTGAAGCCGTCGGGCTGCCTGACGGGCAGATGGGCAATTCCGAAGTCGGACACATGAACCTGGGCGCCGGACGAGTCGTCTACCAGGAACTGACCCGGATCAACAAGGCCATCGAATCCGGCGAGTTTGCCGGCAATGCGGCTTTGCTCGAAGCGATCGAGGCTGCGCGCTCCAGCGGCGGCACCCTGCACATCATGGGACTGGTCTCGCCCGGCGGCGTGCACAGCCATGAAAAACACGTGCTGGCCATGCTGGAGCTGGCCCTGGCCGACCCTGATCTGCAACGGGTGGCCGTGCATGCGTTCCTCGACGGGCGCGATACCCCGCCGCGCAGCGCGTCCGACTCGCTCGAACGACTGCAAGCGGCTACACAGCGCGACCCGCGCGCCGATATCGTCAGCATTTGCGGGCGCTATTTCGCCATGGACCGCGACAAGCGCTGGGATCGAACGGAAAAGGCCTGGCGCCTGATTGCCGAGACGCAAGCACCGTTTGAAGCCGATAGCGCGGCAGAAGGCTTGCGCCAGGCCTACGAGCGGGGCGAAGACGACGAATTCGTGCAGCCCACGCGCATTGGCAAAGGCCGTCCGATTCGCGACGGCGATGTGGTCGTGTTCATGAATTTCCGCGCCGACCGAGCGCGCCAGTTGACCCAGGCTTTGTTCGACCCGGAGTTTGACGGCTTCGAGCGGCGCAGGCCCGATCTCGCGGCGTTGGTCACCCTCACCCGTTACCAGGATGACTTCCCCTGCCCCGCTGCCTTTCCGCCCGACAGCTTGCCGGACTTGCTCGGCGAGGTGGTCGCAGGGGCCGGCATGCGGCAACTGCGCATCGCCGAGACCGAAAAGTATGCCCACGTCACCTACTTCTTCAACGGCGGTGACGAAAAAGTCTTTGCCGGCGAGGACCGTGAGCTGATTCCCTCCCCGAAAGTTGCGACCTACGACCTGCAGCCGCAGATGAGTGCGCCGCAACTGGAGCAGAAATTGATCGCAGCGATCGGCAGCGGCCAATACGATCTGATTGTCTGCAACGTCGCCAATCCCGATATGGTTGGACACACCGGCAAAATGGAGGCAGCGGTCAGCGCGGTGGAAACGGTTGACCGTCTGCTCGGCAGCGCCCTGAAGGCGGTCGACCAGGCAGGTGGAGAAATGCTGATTACGGCCGACCATGGCAACGTCGAGCAAATGACCGATCCGGACACCGGCCAGTCGCACACCGCCCATACCCTCAACCCGGTGCCACTGATCTATTACGGGCCGCGAGAGCCGGATCAGATGCGAGACGGCAGTCTGCGCGACATCGCACCGACGCTGCTGGCGCTGCTTGATCTGCCCCAGCCCGAGGCGATGACCGGGCAAGCCTTGTTCGACGTCGCAGCCTGAACGCCTGACTTTGGCACGCGCGCAAAGCCAGGGCGACCCTGAATGCAAAACGAGGCCGGCTCGCGCGGTCTTCAGGCAATGGCTGAGCATTCGGTGGGTGGCGCTGCTCTGGCCCATCCTGCTTTGCTCGACAGCGGCGGCTTCGGATCCCGCTGAACTGGAAGCCCGGCTTGAACAGCTGCGCGCCGAAATCGAGCAGATTCAGACCAGGCTGGATGCCGACCTGGCCGACCGCGACGAGCTTCAGCTCGCTTTGGCGCGCACGGAAAGGCGAGTCGCCGAAGCCGAGCGGGAACGTCGAGCGACCATTGCCGCAATGACCGAGGCCGAAGAGCGAATCGAGGAAATCGAGCAGCGTATGGGCGCCATCACGGTCGAAATCTCCGAGGTTTCGGAAGTGCTCGCGGCGCAGCTTCGTCTGGCCCATCAGCAGGGCGGTCAGTCTCGACTCAAACTATTGTTGAACCAGGATGATCCGCGCGAGCTGGCGCGCCAGATGGCCTACCACGGCTACCTGTCGCGGGCGCGCATGGCGCTCCTTGAGGAACTTGAGCGGCTGCGCCAGCAGTTCCGTGACAGTCGGCGTACGCTGGGTCGTGAACTGGCCCGGCTGGGCGAACTGGAAATCCAGCAGCGCGAAGCGCTGGGTGAGCTGCAGGCCGCTCGCCTGGAGCGCGACCGGGCGCTTGAGACACTGCAGGCCAGCATTGCATCGCGAACTGATCAGCTGGCGGCGATGGAAGCTGATGCGGCCGAGCTGGAGGTGTTGATCGAAGAGCTGGAGCGGGCCCTGCGCGATATCCCGATGGATATTGAAGTGCCGTCCATTCTCGGCCTGCAGGGCCAGTTGCCAATGCCGGTTGAAGGGCCGCTCCGACGACGCTTTGGCGATGAGCGAAGCGGCGAACTGCGCTGGAACGGCTGGCTGATCGGAGCCGCGGAGGGATCTGCGGTACGCGCAGTCGCACATGGCCGCGTGGCCTATGCCGACTGGCTGCGAGGTTACGGTATGCTGCTGATCATTGACCATGGAGACGGCGTGATGAGTCTTTACGGCCACAATGAAAGCCTCTTCCTGCAAGTTGGGGACTGGGTGGCTGCAGGCGACGAGATTGCTGCCGTCGGGGAGTCCGGCGGTGCCGAACCCGGCTTGTATTTCGAACTGCGTCGCGACGGGCGACCGGTCAACCCCGGGGCATGGCTGACTGACTCATGAGCCGCGTGAAGGGGGGACGGCGGACACTGCGGGCCCGGCTTCCGGGTTTCATCGCGCAGTGCTTGATCCCAATGCTGGTCTTGCTGGCCGTTGTCGTCTCCGGCGCGCAAGCCCACCAGACGGCGGCTGATCGGCCCGCCATCGCCGTTATTGTCGATGACCTGGGTTTCCGCCTGATCGAGGATCAGGCAGTCCTCCGGCTGGACCCGCGGGTCAGCGTCGCGATCATTCCCAACGCCCCGCTTGCCCGGCGGATGGCGGAGCAAGCCAATGAGCAGCAGCGCGTGACGTTGGTCCACCTGCCGCTCACTCAGGGGCCCGCCCGGGCCTGCGATGCACCGCTGTGCCCGCGCCGGGAATGGTCACCAGAGCGCATGCGTCGGCATCTGGAATGGGCTTTTGGGCAAGTGACCGGTGCGGTTGGTTTGAACAACCATCAGGGCAGCCACTTCACCGCTGATGTGGGCGCGAATCGGCGCCTGCTGGAAGGACTGGGCCTGTTCAGCGAGAAGCATCCATTCGCGCCATTTGTTGTTGACAGCGTGACCACACCCTACAGCCGCCTGGCCGAGTTGGCCGAGGCGTCCGGATTCCGGACGGCCCGGCGCGATGTTTTTCTGGATCACGATCTTCGGCCGGAAGCCATGCAAAAAGCCTGGCAGGAGGCGATTCGCATCGCGGGCGAGCGCGGTCACGCGGTGGTGATCGCCCATCCACACCCCGAAACCATCGAGTTCCTCCAGCAGGCTTTGCCCGAGGTGGAAGAGAGCGGCATTGACCTCGTGCCGATCACCGACGTGTTGCTGGAGCCCCCGAGCCAGCGGCCGCGACTGGGTTATCCTGCCGCCGGCGTTGGCTATCGGTAGTGAGCCGAGTGGCCGAGTGCCACCGTATGAGCCGCATGGCTCATGAGTCGGCTACCGCGTTGTCGACCGTAACTCCTGACTTCCCGGCGCAATCCGCGACTGCTGGTTCGATACAGCCCCTGGGTCCATAGTTAAAGACCGGATCGAGCTCGCTTGCAATCAGTTCATCGACCCAGCTTCGATCGGCTTCGTCGAGGTCCCGGCAATAGCCACCGACCTGTGCCCGGCGGACCTTGCGCATTTCCGGGTCTTTTGAATCACGCAGCTTCAGCGAGCTGTTACGGAAATAATTCCCCTCTTCGAGTTTGCGCATATTGTCGAAATCGGTGAACTCGATGGTCTGCTCGATTTCGGCTGCAGTAAAGTCTTCGCCGATGAACTCGCTGAGGGTCTGCAGCGTGTTTTCCGGCTGCAGGCGCAAATCCTCGTAACGGACGATCAGCGCATCCGGGCGGTTCTTGAGTTGCTCGGCCCAGAAGTTGTGGTAGCGGATCAGGGCAGGCAAGCCGAAATCGGGATGGCGCAGAAATTCACTGCGGCCGATGTGTTCGCGATCAATCGGCGTGCTTGCTTCCCACTCCAGCAGCTCGCGCTTGAAGGCCTTGGTGCGCTTGGTGTACTGGATGTACCACGACACCACGATGTCGCCGGGATGACGCGCTATAAACAGGGTTTTCTTGCCGGCGAGCTCGGCCGAATCGCGGCGAAATCGGTCGGCGATGACCTCTTCCCAGCTGAAATAGCCGTTGCTGATCAACCAGCGCGGCAGATCCTTGTGCTGCAAAGCCAGCTCGTCGGATTTGAATACCCTGCGAGTCGAGATGCCGTAGCGCTGGGCATACAAATGCGTCAGCATGGTCCTGAGCCAGGTGCCGCCGGTCTTGGGATGGCGAATCATCAGCAAATCGGCGCGCCTGAGCATCCTGAGCTGAAGCTTTCGCAGCAGCTTCACTCGCATGGCGACACGCCAGCGCTGCGGCAGCGGCGCGCTCAGGATCAGGATAATCCAGTGCAGACCGCGATCAAGGCTCATTACCACGGCGAGCCGCCTCCTTCAGGTCGGTCGCAATACCGTCCGCGCCGCACGCAAGGTGCGGCGCACAAGCCCGGAGGCATCATCGGGGCCAGGTATAGCTGGCTTGCAGACCCAGCGGCAGTCCGAGCCCCCAGTAGATCAGCAAAAAGGCGGTCCAGATGACCGACAGGGCGACCGCGTAGGGCAGCATCATCGAGATCAGCGTGCCGATACCGGCATCCTTGAAGTACTTCTTGCAGAACACCACGACCAGCGGGAAATACGGCAGCAGCGGGGTGAGAATGTTCGAGGTCGAATCACCGACACGATAAGCGGCCTGGGTCAATTCCGGCGAGATGCCGAGCTGCATCAGCATGGGCACGAAGATCGGCGCAATGATCAGCCACTTGGCCGAGGCTGAGCCGACAAATAGATTGACGAACATGGTCAGCGCGACGATACCGACGATGGTCAGCTGAGCCGGCAAGTTGAGGGCCTCCAGGAATTCCGCCCCGTTGACGGCCAGCAAAATGCCCAGGTTGGAAGCGGTGAAGGCGGCAATGAATTGGGCGGCGAAGAAAGCCATGACGATGTAGTAGCCCATCGACTCCATCGCCTTGGTCATGCCGGCGACGATGTCCTTGTGCGTCTCGATGGTGCCGGCCGCATAGCCGTAGATGATGCCGGGAATCAAAAAGAAGATGAAGATCAGCGGCACGATGGAACGCATCAGCGGCGCGCCGAACGAGGTAATGCTTTCGTGGAAAGCCAGCGCCGGGTCGGGGTCGCGCATCGGCGAGTCGGGCCAGAGCACAATCACGGTCAAAGCGATCAGGGCAAGCAAAATGCCGAGGCTGGCCCACACCAGACCGCGCGATTCATTGTCGGTGAGTTCCTCGAGCTGAGGCATTTCCGACATGTCGCCATCTACCGGCGTGTCCTTGATCAAGCGCGGTTCCACAACCTTGTCGGTCAGCCACCAGCCCACGCTGATGACCACAAGGCTTGAAGCGGCCATGAAAAACCAGTTGACCAGCGGATTGACTTCGACAGTCGGGTCGATGAACTGGGCTGCGGTCTGAGTGATGCCGGCCAGCATCGGATCAATCGCCGACGGGATGAAGTTGGCCGAAAAGCCACCCGAAACCCCGGCGAAGGCCGCGGCGATGCCGGCCAGCGGATGGCGCCCGACGGCGTAGAACATGACCGCCGCCAGTGGGATCACGACCACGTAGCCGGCATCTGCTGCCGTATGACTCAGGATCGCGACCAGAATGACCATGGGCGTGAGCAGGCGCATCGAGGTCCAGCCCAGCAGCTTTCGCAAGCCCGCGTTGATGAACCCGGTGTGTTCTGCCACGCCAACGCCGAGCAGCGCGACCAGCACGATGCCCAGCGGCGCGAAATTGACGAAGACCGACACCATGTTGACCAGGAAGTTGGCCATCTGGTCGCCGGAGAGCTGATTGACGACCTGGATTGCCTCGCCCGTTGTTGGGTGCTCGGCGTCGAACTGAATCGGGGCCAGTATCGCCGACATCACCCAGACGATCACCATCAGCAAGAAGAAAAGGACCGCCGGGTCGGGCAATTTGTTGCCGACGGTCTCGATCGTGCCTAGCGCACGCTCCAGCCAGGTCCGCTTGCCGGGTAGCACCTTGTGCAGGTCGGGGTTGGGAGTCGAAGGGGGCTGGTCCTGTCCGCTCATGCTAAGTCCCTGCTTGTGTTGTTGTTCTGATGATTGTTTGGAGGTTTATTCGTGGCCCCAGGGTGCGGGGGGCGCTTCCACCGTCTCGCTCAGGTCGAATTCGGCACGCAAGTGACGACCCTCCCGCGTCAGTCCATAGGCAAAATGTGTGCCGGGAACGACTTCCATGTACCAGATGTTGCTGATGGAACCTTCCAGGTCGTTGGTCAGAAACAGCGCCCTGGAATAATCGTCAACCGGGAACACCTGGCGCCAGCTGCGGCCCGGGTCGGTGGTGTGTCCGCCATACCAGGTCACCGCTTCCTCGCTGCCGTCTTCATGCCGGTGGTCGTGTTTCAACCGCAGGAACTCATCATGCCGGGTCAGCACCCATGTACGCGAACGGTCTTCGCCGACAAACAGCGGCACTTCGATTTGGTTTTCCTCGCAGCGTCGGACATGAATCACCATGCGCTCCGGCAACCAGCCCGCGTCCAGCGTTTCGTCGTAAGAAACAAGCCGGCCCTCAAAAGCCTGACCGCACAACTCGTTGAGCGCAGCCCAGAATTCGCTCTGCGGCTGCTCGGCCCGGGCCGGACCATGAATCATTGCGGCAGCGATCAGCGCTGCTGCGACCACGGCCAAACGCGGCTTGGCGATTGTTATTGCGCTTGTTTTTGGCATTGACATTGCCATAGGCCCTCGCTTGTCCAAGCGCCGAACCTTAGCATAGCGGCCGGGTTACGACCAGCCTCGCGCCCGGGTGTGCGACTTAACGGGGCCGGCGCGGGCCGTCGATCGGCAGCACGGTGACCTTCTCGCCGGACTTGCCGTCGCGAATGGCGCAGGTGCCGCGCTTTTTGACCTGCTCGATGCGAATCACGGCGTGCATGGGGATATGCAAGGTCTCGACATCGGCGAATTCCTCGCGCAGGCGTTCCTCGGTCGGGTCGATCACCAGCGATTCATCGCTCTCGAAGACCAGGTCGCTGACCTCGACAAAGCCGTACCCCACGTCGCTGCCGCTGACCTTGCGGCAAAACAGCTCATAGACCTTGTTCTGATTGTGGAAAAGGATTTTGAACATCATGGACCCACTAGTTATCCCGGTAGCGAAGACTAATCGACGATGGAAACAGGCGCAGGAAGATCGCAGCCGCCAGCCCAAGTGCAAACCCGGACAAGTGAGCCGACCAGGCGACCGCATGCTGTTCGGGCCCAAAAACGTTATACAGCAGCTGCAGAGTAAACCAGGAGCCGATCACGAGGACTGCGGGGACCCTTGCAAACTGCATATACAGGCCCAGCGGCAACCACAGACCAATTCGCCGGCGCGGGAACAAGCCCAGATAAACCCCGATGATGGCCGATACACCGCCGCTGGCGCCGATGACCACCAGGGAACTGTCTCCCTGAAGGTGCCAGGCCGTATAGGCGTTGGCTGCGGCGCCCAGGCCGAGGAATATCAGCAGAAAACGGGTGTGACCAACCGCTTTTTCCACGCTGATGCCGAACACCCAGAGATAAGCCAGATTGCCGATCAGATGCAGCCAGTCGGCATGCAGGAACAGCGCGCTGATCAGACCCAACAAGGCAAGCGCATGCTGCGGATCTAGCGGGTTTTGCAACGCGATCATGACGTCTTCGGGCCGAAAACCCCAGAGGTACAACCAGCCTTCGACGTCTGCCCGGCTGCTCAGTACGTACCCGACGCTGACCATGAGAATAGCCAGGCTGCTGGCGAGGAGCATCCAGGGTCCGACAGGCTCGGTCCGGACGCTGTCGAAGACCGGATAGCCCGATCTCACGGTTCGAGCAGAAAGCTGTAGTCTCTGAACCTGACCAGGACGCCTTCTCTACGGATTTCAACCAGGCTAGCGCCGCCGCCAAGATCATCACCCTCGAGACGACGTTCCCCGTTGATGAGCACGAACCGGTCCTGCGCCTGCGGGCTGAATACATGGATACTCAGCCGCAATTCCGGCAGCTCACGGCGAACTGCCAGCGGCAATTCCCAACTGCGCAGAAATTCGCTGCGCTCCGGCGTCCACTCTTCGTCCGCTCCACCTTCTGTGGCCGGGTCAACCGGCAGGGTTTCGATCTCGGGCGTTTCAGGTGTGGCTGGAGTCGGTTGCGGTGCCCTATGCTCGGCCGCTTCGATCAGGCGCTGAGCCTCTGCGGCATCTACGGCGGGTCCTTCGCGCTCGCGCGCTGGCGCGACCGGCTGCCGGGCGGGCGCCGGCCGCGTCACCGTGGTGGCCGGGCGAAGCGTCGGCGAACGTCGGTCAGCGATTTCGACTTCTTCCCGACTGCCCTGCTCTGCCACATCAGGCTCTGCGGCTTCGGGTCCGTCATCGCTCGCAGGTTCTTCGACCATCGCGACCGGTAGTGTTTCCGGCGTGGACGAAGAGTCGATCAACTCAGCCACTTGATCCTTTTCCCCGAACCATTGGTCCAGCGGTAACAAAAGTCGACCGACCAAAACCGCGGCTATCACCACCGTCAGTAGCACAGCGATCGGCAACACTGCCCTGCGCTCGCGTTTCCTTTTTCCGCCGCCGTTGCCGGCCGGGGTGTTGAGGTCGGGCGGTTGACCCAGGCGGCGCTGGGCATCGGATTTTCGCAGGGCATCGAGAATGTAGGACACCTTGAGTTCAGTCTCCTTGCAGCGCCAGAGCCAGCGACGGCCCGTCGGCGTGGGGTGCCTTCAGAAACAGGCGTGTCGCCGGACCGATCATGCCATCGTCGCGCAGTCCGTTGCGACGCTGAAAATCCTCGACCCAGTGGCGAAATTCGGCATCAAACTCCGTATCGATCGGCCCGGTCCAGGGCTCCTGATCCGTCATCGTCGCAAGACGCTTGAGTTGAGTCAGTGACTCGTGGCTCACGCCCTCGCGCAGGATCTCTCCGCTGTCGGGCCAGATGACGTAAAAATCACCCAGCCAGCGCCGATCGATCTGGCGTGCCGGCACCCGAAAATCCTGGCCCGCGTGCCGCAGCAGCAGATCGTCGCCTTCCATGCCGACCAGCAGCACGTGCGGCGACACGCCAGAGGCGTCGGCTTTAAGACGCAGGATCACCGGCAGGTTGATCTGCGCGATATAGGACCAGTTTCCCCGCAAGCTCAGACAGGCCACCCCGCCGACTACGCTACCTGCTGAGGCACAGGCATTGGCAATGTCTTCCCGACTCAGATTGGGCCAGGACACCGCAGCCTCGGCCCAGGCGCTGACCGATGTGGCCTCGGCGAGCGCGGTGTGCCATGCCGGCCGCGAGTTGGCCGGCTCCTGCTCGGCAGCGTCCAGCACCATCCAGCCTATCCAGCCGCTGCCGCCCAGCACCGCAACGACCGCCATCGTCGCCACCAGTCCGCGCAACCAGCCGCCCGAGCTGTCCTCCTCGTCTTCGCCGGCGACCTCACGGGCAGCCGCGCGCACCAGGCGACGGTCAATCCGGTCGCGCTCTTCGGCGTAGGCGGCCATGAGGGCACGATCGGCAATGATGTTGATCAGTCGGGGGACGCCGTCCGAGGCGTCAAACAGGGCTTTCAGGCCGTCGTCAGCAAAGGGACAGCGCGGCGCGCCGGCCACGGCGAGACGGTGGCGCACGTACTGCGCTGTTTCTTCCCGGTTGAGCGGGTCGAGATGATAGCGGGCGGTGATGCGCTGTGCGAGCTGACGCAGCTCCGGCCGGGCCAGCTGGCTGCGTAGCTCCGGCTGACCCAGCAGCAGAATCTGCAACAATTTGTCGGTGGCCGTTTCCAGATTGGTCAGCATGCGGATCTGCTCGAGGCTTTCGCGACTCATGTTCTGCGCCTCGTCAACGATCAGCACGACCCGTTCGCCCGCTGCGTGGGCTTCCAGCAGATAATGGTTGAGCGCGTCCTGCAGCGTCTGCAGACTGTCGGTCTCGCCTTGAACCTCCACGCCGAGTTCGCGGCAAATGGCGCGCAGCAGCTCCGGCGGTGAATAGGTCGGATTCAGGATCAGGGCAATGCGCGTGTCGGCGGGTACCTGTTCCAGGACCAGCCGACACAGGGTGGTCTTGCCGGTGCCCACCTCCCCGGTGAGTTGAACAAAACCACCGCTGCCGCCGGTACCTACGCCATAAAGCAGGTGGGCCAGCGCGTCCTGATGACGTTGACTCAGATAGACAAAGCGCGGGTTCGGCGTGATCGCGAACGGGCGCTCCTTGAGTCCAAAAAAGTACTCGTACATGCGCTAGGAAATCTCAGGACGAATGATGCATGGGCTCGCTAGTCTGACAGCGCCAGCAGCGAAGCGTTGCCGCCGACTGCGGCCGTATTCACGGTCAGTGTTCGTTCGTTGACAAACCGCAGCAGGTAGTTGGGGCCGCCGGCCTTGGGACCGGTCCCGGACAAGCCTTCTCCGCCAAACGGCTGCACGCCGACCACCGCACCGGTCATGTTGCGATTGACATAGGCATTACCAACATGCACCCGGTGGGCGATGCTTTGCTGGACCCGGTCAATGCGGCTGTGGATGCCCAGCGTCAGCCCGTAGCCGGTGCCGTTGATCGCCCCGATCAGCGCATCGATTTCTCTGGCTCGATAGCGCACCACATGCAGTATGGGGCCGAAAATTTCACCGTCAAGCTGGCTGATGCGCTCGATTTCATAGGCACGCGGCGCGAACCAGTAACCTTGTGGCAGGTCCTCCGGCAGGTCGACCGCGGCGATCAGCTTCGCCTCATTGTCCATGCGCTGCGCGTGCGCTTCCAGCATTTCCAGCTGGCCCTGGTCGATCACCGGGCCGACGTCGGTGTCCAGCAGCGCCGGATCGCCGACCCGGATTTCGCGCATGGCGCCGGCCAGCATCTTGAGCACGCGGTCGGCGATTTCATGCTGCAGGCACAGCACGCGCAGCGCCGAACAGCGCTGACCGGTGCTGTGGAAGGCCGAACTGATGACATCGCGCACCACCTGCTCCGGCAGAGCCGAGGAATCCACGATCATCGCATTCTGGCCGCCGGTCTCGGCAATCAGTGTAGCCAGGGGCCCTTCGCGCTCGGCCAGGGTCCGATTGATGACCCGTGCGGTTTGCGTCGAGCCGGTAAAGGCCACTCCGGCCACCCGCGGATCACGCGTCAGGGCCGCGCCCAGACGGCCGTCTCCCGGCAGTCCGACCAGCACGTCCTGCGGCACCCCGTTCTGGTGCATGAGCTGCAGTGCGCGGCGCGCGATCAGCGGTGTCTGCTCGGCCGGCTTGGCAATGACCCCGTTGCCGGTGACCAGTGCCGCGACCACCTGGCCGGTGAAAATTGCCAGGGGGAAATTCCATGGGCTGATGCAAACGAACACGCCCTTGCCGTGATAGCGCAGCTGATTGGATTCTCCAGTCGGGCCGGGCAACGCGATTGGGTTGGCCAGCCGCTCGCGCGCCTGCATTGCGTAGTAGCGACAGAAATCAACCGCTTCCCGGACCTCGGCCAGCCCGTCTTTGAGCGTCTTGCCGGCTTCGCGCGCGCACAGCGCCATCAATTCGGCGGAATTGTGTTCGTAGGCGTCGCCAATGCGATCGAGAATATCGGCACGGGCCGCCGCACCCAGTCGATCCCAGGCCGGCTGCGCCGCCGCAACGCGCCTGACCGCTTGCTCGGCCGAGTCCTCTCCGTAACAACGAACCGTGCCGACCGGTTCGTTCAGGCTTGCCGGATTGACGCGGATTTCGGTTTGCTCGGCATCCGCCGAGGCTTGTTCCACCCAGCGCTGGGCGCCGCGCGCCTCCATGTCGCGCTTGAGCGCATCCCGAGCCGCCAGATGGGCAAAATTCAGCCCCGCCGAATTACGCCGGTCCGGCCCGTAGATATCGGCCGGCCGGGGGATGCTCGGATGGGGAATGCTGTCCAGTGCGGACACGATGTCCAGCGGATCGCTGACGACCTCCTCCGGCGGCAGCTTCTCGTCGACGATGCGGTTGACGAAGGAAGTGTTGGCGCCGTTTTCCAGCAGACGGCGGACCAGATACGGCAGCAGGTCCTTGTGGTCACCGACGGGGGCGTATACGCGACAGGCGAATCGTTTTCCGCCTTCGTTCAGGACTTCTTCATAAAGGTCGCGCCCCATGCCGTGGAGACGCTGATATTCGAACTCCGCTTTCCCCGGGGCCATTTCAGCGATGGCGGCAATCGTGTGAGCGTTGTGGGTGGCAAACTGCGGGTAGAAAAATTCATGCAGCTGCAAAAGCTTGCGGGCGCATGCCAGGTAGGACAGGTCGGTATTGCACTTGCGGGTGAACACGGGATAGTCGGGATAGCCCTCGACCTGGGCGTACTTGATTTCCGTATCCCAGTAAGCGCCCTTGACCAGGCGCACCGGAATTCGGTGTCCGGTGGCTCTGGCTTTTTCCGCGAGCCAGTCGATGGCCGCCCAGGCGCGCTTTTGATAGGCCTGCAGGGCCAGCCCGAATCCGTGCCAGCCGGCCAGCTCGCTATCGGCCAGAACGGCGGCGAACACGCGCAGCGACAGATGCAGACGCTCGGCCTCTTCGGCATCGACGGTCAGGGCCACGCCCTCATGCCGGGCCAGGCGCGCCAGACCGCGCAGGCTGGGCATGAGTTCGGCCATGACGCGCGCGTCCTTGGCATGTTCGTAGCGCGGATGCAGGGCCGAGAGCTTGACTGAAATGCTCGGAGCGGCGAAGGGCGAGTCTTCATCACTGTTGGTGCCAACCGAGCGGATCGCGTCTTCGTAGGCCTGGCGGTAGCGTTCGGCGTCGTCCGCGGTGAGCGCGGCTTCGCCGAGCATGTCGAACGAGTACCGGTAGCGGCGGTTTTTCGGCAGCATGGCGCGACCCAGCGCCGAGTCGATGGAATCACCCATGACATACTGGTGTCCCATGATGCGCATGGCTTGCCGGATTGCCAGACGAATCACCGGTTCGCCGGATTTGTTGGCCAGGCGCTTGAGGGTGTCGCCAATGTTCCGCGTGGTTGTATCGCGCATGCGCACCAGCCGTCCGGTGAGCATCAGTCCCCAGGTCGAGGCGTTGACGAACAGCGACTCGCTTTTGCCCAGATGCGCTTCCCAATTGGCCTCGGACAACTTGTCCGAGATCAGTTGCTCGGCGGTTTCGTTATCCGGGATTCTGAGCAGGGCCTCGGCCAGGCACATCAGCACAATACCTTCCTCGGAAGACAGGTCGTACTGGCGCATGAAGGCTTCCATGGCGCCGGCATCACGCGCCCGCGCCCGCACCCTCACGACCAGATCGACGGCCGCCTGGTTGATTTGTTCGCGGGTCTGGAGGTCGAACGCGACCTGCTGCTGCAAAAAGCGGACATGAGACGTCTCGTCAAGGTCCCAGGCCTGATCCAGCAGCCGGTCAGCTTCGGTCGGTTCGAAGGCCTTCGGGCTTACGAAAAGTCTCGCTTTGGGGGGCGCTGTCATGGATACGGACTCCGGGTTAGCCTCGGCGCTCAAGTGTACCGCAGCTGCTGGCGGCGGCAATCTTCGGACCTGTTCAGGCGACCCGCCCACTGGCACTTTTTTTGATCTGCGTCATTGACGAGAGTGAACGAAATGCTGTTTCGCGTCAGGCGCGGCTGGGCTACAATGCGCCCTCGTTCCGGCATGCACAGATTTATTCGCGCTCGAATGCTGCATTTCCAGGCTAGTGACCATCAATCCGGGCAAAAAGGGATCGAGGCTCGGTCCAATCTGTCCATGTCACTGGAAGGCCTGACCGCGGTTTTCGGGGGGATTTGCGTCGTGACACTGCTGGTCGTTGCCTGGCCGGTATTCATGGGCCTCTGGCCGCTTCTGCTGGTCGCGCTGGTCCATTTGTTTCTGGTCGGCTGGTGTCTTCGACTGGCGTGGCGAGGTAACTGGGCCCGGGAAACACTGCGCGTCGACGGAGACCATCTGATCGTCGAGCAGTTCCGGCTCGGTCGCCAAAGTCGCAGTACCTGGCCCGTTTCATGGACCCGGGTCGAGCTGGTCCCTGGCCGTCTTGGAGAAAAACAGCTGTTTCTGGCTTTTGGTCGCCGGCGGCTGGAGCTGGGTGCATTTTTGCCGGTCAACGAACGCGAAGAGTTGGCCAATGCTGCGCATCATTTGTTGCAAGAGCACGCAGCGGAATCTGGACTGCAAACAATACGGATATCTTGAGGATGAAGAGAACCAACGAATTGATCGTTGCCCTGGCCGTAATGGCTGTGATCATCGTGATCGTCTGGGGCGTTTTTGCGGTCGGCGACAACATGCCGCGTGGCGTCACGGCCTATGCGCAGAGCGTCTACCAATTGCACAACACGATCCTCGGGATGGTGACGGTCATTGGTATCCTGGTGTTTACGGCGATGTTTACCTCGATCATCGTGCACCGTCGCTCCAAAGGGCACAAGGCGTCCCAGTTTTCTCACTCAACCAAGGCCGAAATCGTCTGGACGGCCATTCCCATCCTGATTCTGGTGGTGATGGCGATTCCCGCCACGCGCGTTCTGATCGACATGGAAAACACGGCCGGGGCCGAGATGAACGTGAAGATCACCGGTTACCAGTGGCTGTGGGAATATGAATATGTTGAAGAGGGGATCAGCTTTTTCTCCGCTCTGGATCGCGAGAGCAACCGGGCTCGCCAGCTTGGCTCCGGCATCAACCCGCGCGACGTGGAGAATTATCTTCTCGAGGTCGACAACCGGCTGGTGCTGCCGACCAACACCCGAATTCGTTTTCTGCTGACGGCCGACGACGTGATCCACGCCTGGTGGGTGCCGGAACTGGGCTGGAAGCGTGACGCCATCCCCGGCATGATCAACGAGGCTTGGACCAAGATCGAGGAAGAAGGCATCTTCCGCGGTCAGTGCGCTGAACTTTGCGGCGCCGATCACGGGTTCATGCCGATTGTCGTTGAGGCTGTTTCGCCGGAAGCGTTTCGGGAATGGGTCGACGAACAGCGTCAGGATCTGGCCGACGCTGCCCACGACAGCGCGCGGTTGTGGACGCGGGAAGAGCTGATGACTCACGGTGAGCGCGTTTACCAGGCGCAGTGCGCGTCCTGTCATCAGGGCGACGGTACGGGCCTGGAACCGGCATTTCCCGCCCTGGTTCGCGAAGGCAAGCCGACCGGAGATCTGGAAACCCATCTCTATGCTGTTCTGAACGGCCGTGAAGGTACGCCCATGACGGCTTTTCGCGATCGACTGCAGCCGCAGGACATCGCCGCAGCGCTTACATTTACACGCAATGCGTGGACCGACGATGCCGGCGAAGTCGTGCAACCTTCGACAATCGCCGACAGCGATCGGGGCTGAAATCAATAAGACCGAATTAATGGCAAGGGACATCAACCATTATGGCTAACGCAACCACCGCGCATCACGACGACCATCACGACCATCACCCCACCGGGCTGGCGCGATGGCTGTTCACGACCAACCACAAGGAACTCGGCACGCTGTATCTGGTGTGGTCGCTGGCCATGTTCCTGGTCGGCGGGGCCATGGCCCTGGTCGTACGCGCTGAACTGTTTTCTCCGGGGCTGCACCTGGTCAATCCGGAGTTTTTCAACCAGATGACCACCATGCATGCGCTGGTCATGATCTTCGGTGCGGTCATGCCCGCTTTTGTCGGCCTGGCGAACTGGATGGTGCCGTTGATGATCGGTGCGCCCGACATGGCGCTGCCGCGCATGAACAACTGGTCGTTCTGGATTCTGCCCTTCGCCTTCACCATCCTGCTTTCAACGCTGTTCATGCCGTCCGGTGGGCCGGCCGCCGGCTGGACGCTGTACCCGCCGCTATCGCTGCAGGGAGGGAACAGCCTGGCGTTTGTCATCCTGGCCATTCATTTGATGGGCATATCGTCCATCATGGGTGCAATCAACATCATCGCCACGATTCTCAACATGCGTGCGCCGGGCATGACGCTGTTGCGGATGCCGCTGTTCGTCTGGACCTGGCTGATCACCGCTTTCCTGCTCATCGCGGTGATGCCGGTGCTGGCCGGGGCCGTGACCATGCTGCTGACCGATCGATTCTTCGATACCAGCTTTTTCAACGCGGCCGGCGGCGGTGACCCCGTGCTGTATCAGCATATTTTCTGGTTCTTCGGCCACCCCGAGGTCTACATTCTGATCCTGCCGGCCTTCGGTATCGTCTCGGAGATCATTCCGACCTTTGCCCGCAAGCCGCTGTTCGGCTACACCGCCATGGTCTACGCCACGGCCTCGATTGCGTTTCTCTCCTTTATCGTCTGGGCCCATCACATGTTTACCGTCGGCATGCCGCTGGGTGCCATGCTGTTTTTCATGTATGCCACGATGGTGATCGCCGTGCCCACCGGCATCAAGATCTTCAACTGGGTGGCCACCATGTGGCGCGGGTCCCTGACCTTTGAAACGCCAATGCTGTTTGCGCTGGGTTTTGTCGTGATGTTCACCATCGGTGGCTTGTCCGGCGTCATGCTGGCCATCGTGCCGACCAACTTCCAGTACCACGATACCTATTTCGTGGTCGCCCACTTCCACTACGTCCTGGTCAGCGGTGCGGTATTCGCCATCATGGCCGCCGTTTACTACTGGCTGCCGAAGTGGACCGGCCACATGTACGACGAAAGGCTGGGCAAGATCCACTTCTGGTGGTCAACCATCTGGGTCAACGTACTGTTCTTCCCGCAGCACTACCTGGGCCTGGCCGGTATGCCGCGGCGCATCCCTGACTACGCTGTGCAATTTGCCGAGTTCAACATGATTTCCTCCATCGGCGGATTCATGTACGGCTTCGGCCAGCTGCTGTTTGTCTACATCATCTGGAAGTGCGTACGTGGCGGCGAAAAGGCCTCGGCCCAGGTCTGGGAAGGCGCACGAGGCCTGGAGTGGACGGTACCCTCCCCGGCCCCGCTGCACACCTTCGATAACCCGCCGCTGGTCGATGACAAGGTCGCCGTGCACGCTGACCGGCTGACCTGACGAGCCCGGTTGATTCGGAGATGCCCAAACCCAAGACCAAACGCCACGAAGAGCGTCGTGGGGGAATTGTTCGCACTGCGCTCGTCCTGGCCGCGATCGTGTTGTTCATCTACCTGTTTTTCGTAGGACGAGCTGCTTTCAACTATTTCGCATGAGCACATCGACACATACAACGTTTCGCACCGTCGGCATGCTGACCCTCCTCGCGGTGGGCATGTTCGGGTTCGGTTATCTGCTGGTGCCGCTCTACGACAAGTTCTGTGAAATCACCGGAATCGGTGGTCGCACCGGCGAGGGCGTGGCGGCCGAATCGCTGATTACGGAGATTGACAAGTCGCGCAAAGTGACGGTGCATTTCGACGCCACCGTCAATTCCGCGCTGCCCTGGCGGTTCGAACCGACCGAACGCATGATGGACGTACACCCCGGGAAGCTGTACGAAACCGAGTATGTCGCCTACAATTTGTCCGACAAGCCGGTGATTGCGCAGGCGGTTCCCAGCGTCTCGCCGGGTCGCGCGTCGCTGTTTTTCAACAAAACAGAGTGTTTTTGCTTTACCGAACAGTTGTTGGGGCCGGGCGAGTCCCGTGATATGCCGGTTCGATTCATCGTCGATCCGAACCTGCCGCAGGGCACCAGCCTGGTCACCTTGTCGTACATAATTTATAAAGACGATGCGGCAACGGCGGTTCTGGCGGCCGCCGACTGATTTCCAGGGAGTCCTTTTCAATGGCACACAGCAGCTATTTCGTCCCGGCCACCGCCAAGTGGCCGATTGTTGGCACGGTCGGCATGTTCATCACCATGATCGGCTTTGCCAACTGGCTCAACATGGGGCCTTCGGGGCCCTGGCTGGCCGGTCTTGGCGGTGTGATCATCATCGCGATGATTGTCGGCTGGTTTGCCGATGTCGTGCGCGAATCCCGCGCCGGTCTGTACAACTCGGCCGTGGACGCTTCTTTCCGGCAGGGCATGATCTGGTTCATCGCCTCGGAAGTGATGTTTTTTGCCGCCTTTTTCGGTGCCCTGTTTTATGCCCGCATGTTTGCCGTGCCCTGGCTGGGCGGAGAAGGCACCGGCGCGATGACGCGGGAGTTCCTGTGGCCGGAGTTTGAAGCCACCTGGCCCACCGGCGGTCCGGCCGAGCTGGGCGGAGACTTCCGAACAATCCCCGGATTCGGACTACCGCTGCTCAATACCCTGATTCTTCTGACCTCTGGCCTGACGATTACCCTGGCCCACTGGGCGCTCAAGAAAGGCCGGCGGGCGGCGCTCGTGGCCTGGATGATTGCGACCATTGCCCTGGCCATTCTGTTTTTGAGCATTCAGAGCTATGAGTATGTTCACGCCTATCGCGATCTGGGGCTGACGCTCGGTTCCGGCATCTATGGCTCCACTTTTTTCATGCTGACCGGCTTTCACGGCGTCCATGTCGTGATCGGCACGATCATGTTGATCGTCATCACGATCCGCTGTGCGATGGGGCACTTCACGGCCAAGAATCATTTCGGATGGGAGGCCACGGCGTGGTACTGGCACTTTGTCGATGTCGTCTGGCTGGGCGTCTTTATCTTTGTCTATGTGGTCTAGTGGGCCACTCTGGACCGCATCAGGCAACTCTTGTCGTCGACCCGGGCCTTCGTTCGC
>CAZUTZ010000001.1:19237-34617 GCA_964623655.1 uncultured Wenzhouxiangella sp. | reverse complement strand
TTTCGCTGAAGGCTTCGGGGCTCATTGCCTGAACGACGCCGTCGGCACCGTTGCGCGCAGCGTTGTCGCCCGTCGCATCCAGCGCCTGCGGATCGTAATCGACCGCCAGCACGCGTTTTGCGCCCTTGAGCGCGGCGGCAATGGCCAGCACGCCCGAACCGCAGCCGTAGTCGATCACGGCCTGTTCGGCCAGATCCAGCCCGTCGATCCATTCCAGGCACAAGGCGGTGGTTGGATGGGTGCCGCTGCCAAAAGCCAGGCCGGGATCGAGGCGCACAACCAGCGGCCAGGCGGGATCAGGCTCAACGTGACTGGGGCAAATCCACAAGTTCCGGCCGAAACGCATCGGCTGATACTGATCCATCCAGGCGCGCTCCCAGTCGCGCTCGGCCACGCCCGAGACGCGGACCTCGGCGCTGCTCTCGACCACGCCGAGCTGGCGCAGATGGCCGATCAGGTCGGCAGGATCGACATGGCCGTCAAACAGGGCCTGCACGGTGATCCGGGGCCACAACGGCAGCTCGCCGGGCGCCGGCTCGTGCAGCGGATGGTCCTCGGCATCGAGCAGCGTGAGCGAAACCGCGCCGGATTCAAACAAGGCCTCTTCCACGAATTCCGCCCGTTCAGCCGCGGTACTCAACTCGAGGCTGAGCCAGTCGGACACGCTTGTCGAATCGGTCATGCAGTCCGCTCCCATTCATCTTGATTGTCTGCTCCGCGCATAGTTATTCAGAGGCTCCCTAAGGCGGCCACGGGTGAAGATCCTCGGCCAGAAGCCGAATCGATTCGCTCACGCTGTGGTCGGTGAGCACCGGGGTCAGCAGAATCAGGACGAACAACAGAATAATGCAGCCAATGGTCAGATAATCGCCCCAGCGCCACGGCTCACGCCAGGGCAGCGGAGCCTCCCGGCGCGGGCCGGTCTCGGCCGTTTGCGACTTCCCGTTGAAAGCGGCTTTGGCCGCCAGGGCCGCCTCGTCGACCGACAGCAACACCCCGCGAATCGTGCGCTGCCAGGCCACGATCCGTGCCGAAGCCTGGGCGCCGGTGCGGGCGGCGGCGCTCAAGCCGGCCATGCCGAACAAAAGATCGATGTACAGGCCCAGCCAAAGGGCGGCCAGCACCAGCGCGATGTCCAGACGGATGTGCCAGAGCGTTCGGCCCAGACGATGATCAGCCGGCCCGCGTTTGCCCAGCGTCCAGTACTCGATCAGGCCGTGCGCGGCGACCACGGCGACCAGCCAAAACATCGAAATCGCCATCGACAGCACCAGCGCCAGGCTGATGTAGAGCACGGTAAAGCTCAGCCGGTCGTCGTGTTCCAGCAGCCAGCGCCGCAGGCGGGCAAGGCGGCGGCGAGACCGATTCATGCCAGGTCGCCGAAGCGTGCCTGCAGCAGCGCAATGGCGACCGGACCGGCGGTTTCCGTGCGCAGCACGCGCGGGCCCATGCGCAGCGGGCCAAAGCCCTGTTGCTGCAGGTATTGGGTCTCGACCTCGCTCAGGCCGCCTTCAGGACCGACGACCAGCGCACAACGCCCGTCTGCAGGACGGGTCAGGTCATTCAGGCCCTGCTCGGCTTGCGGGTCGAGAAAAAAGGCGAGACCGGCATCGGCAGTGATTTGCGCCAGGGCAAGCGGTAATTCAATGCAGGGAATGCGCACCCGGCCGGCCTGCTCGGCGGCCGAAACCGCCACCTGCTGCCAGTGGCGGCGACGTTTTTCGGCCCGTTTTGGATCCAGTCGCACCTCGGTGCGCTCGCTCATCACCGGCTGAATGCGCGCCACGCCCAATTCGGTGGCTTTCTGCACGGCCCAGTCCATTCGGTCGCCGCGGCCAATGGCCTGGAACAGGGTCACTTGCAGCGGCGACTCGACCGGCGGCTGCACGGCTGGATCCAGACGTACGCGGCAGCTGCCGCGTGTCTCCGACGGCAGGATTTCGGCGGGATATTCCAGTCCCTGACCGTCGAAGAGATGAATCCTGGCGCCGGGGCGCAGACGCAGGACCCGCAACAGGTGGTGGGACGGTGCCTCGGGCAGCGTGAGTTCCCCGCTTTCGGCCAGCGGATGGTCGACGTAGGCGCGGATTTTGCGCATCAGACCACCTGCCCGCGGAAGAGATTGTCAGCGGAACTCAGGGGCGTATCATGTGATCTGTCAAGCAGTCGCATTGCTCTCGGAGTTTAATTCATGCCCCTGTCGTTCTCATCCCCGCCGCGCACCGGCATTCGGGGTTTTTCACTGATCGAAATCCTGGTCGTGGTCGTGATCATCGGCATTCTGGCCGCGATTGTCGTGCCGCGGGTGATGGATGAGCCGGACCGCGCCCGCGTCACCAAGGCCAAACAGGACATCCAGGCGCTGGTGACCGCGCTGAACATGTATCGGCTGGACAACTACGTTTATCCATCGACCGAACAGGGACTGGAGGCGCTGGTTCGTCAACCTTCCGGTCAGCCGGAGGCGCCGAACTGGCGTCCCGGCGGTTATCTGGATCGCTTGCCGAACGATCCCTGGGGACGCGATTATCAGTACCTTCATCCCGGCGTCCACGGAGAGTTCGATGTCTGGACCTTTGGCGCCAACGGCATGCCGGGGGGTGAGGGCTTGAATGCGGAGATTGGCAACTGGAGCGATTGATGGGCCGGCGTGAGCGCGGATTTACGCTGATCGAACTGCTGGTCGTGGTGGTCATTGCCGCCACGCTGACCGGACTGGCGGTGCTGAACTTGGGCGACTGGCGATCGGCGGACGACCCGGAACGTCACCTGCAGCGCTTCGCCGCCCTGCTCGAGGCCCAGTGTGACGCCGCCCTGTTTCAGTCGCGTCCGCGGGGGATCCGCCTGACCACCGACGGCTATGATTTCTGGCAGGCCGTCGACGGCGGCTGGGCGCCGGTGGCAGGCGAGGACATGGAACGACCGCGCGACTGGCCTTCGATGATCCAGCCGCGCCTGTTCATCGAGGGGCGTCGCCAGGCGCTGGACGACGAGGAGGCGCCGCCGCAGATCGTCTGCCAGCCGCTTGGAGAAATGACCGCTTTCGAGCTGGAGCTGGGCGCCGATCTGCGCTTGAGCGCCAGTGCAGGCGGGCAGCTCGACTGGCAGCGCAGGCGCTGAGCATGGCCCGCCGGCCGAATGCGCGCAGTGTCGGGTTTACCTTGCTCGAAGTGCTGGTCGCTCTCGCCGTGGTGGCGGTGGCGCTTGCGGCGCTGGCCCGCGCCGGCAGCCAGGCCCTCGAGGGGCAGCTGGCACTGGAGGAACGCACTCTGGCCCTTTGGGTGGCCGATAACGTGCTGGCCGAGATGCGTCTGGAAGACGGTCTTGATTCCGGGCGACGTCAGGGCCAGACGCATCTGGGTGATCGCGATTGGTACTGGGATGCACTGGTTCAGCCCGCGCCCGGAGACGAGTTGCTTCGCGTCGACGTGGCCGTCCACGCCGAGCGTTCGCGATCGGGTCCGATCATCAGTCAGACCGGTTTTTTCGAGCGATGAGGCGGTGTTTGCGTCTTCCAACGGCGACCGCCCGGGGTTTTACGCTGATCGAGGTGCTGATTGCGGTGACCGTGTTTGCGGTGTTGTCCGGCGCCGTTTATTTCAGTCTCAACCTGCTGGCCGATGCGGCTTTCACGCAGCGGCAGCGCAGCGATGACCTGGCCGAGCTGCAGCGCGCACTGGCGCGGGTAGACGCTGATCTGCGCCAGCTGGTCTCGCGCCCGGTGCGATCTCCCGACGGGGCGCTGCAGCCGGCGCTGGCCGGCAGCCGCGCCCGCCTGGAAGCGACCCGAACCGGCTGGCTGAATCCGCAGCAGCAACAACGCAGTGAGCTGCAGCGTTTTGGCTGGTCGATCGACGGACAGACGCTGATTCGCACGACCTGGCCGGTCACCGACCTGGCCCATGGCACGGCCAGTCGTGCCGAGGAAATGCTCGAGCAGGTCGCCGAGATTGAATTTGCCTATCTCGGCAGCAGCGGCGAGTGGCTGGAAGACTGGCCGTCCTCGGAGCTGATGGACGGTTTGCCGCAGGCGGTTCGCTATCGCCTGGAAAGCGATCGCTTCGGTTTGATCGAGCGCCTGATCGTGTTGCCCTGAATGGTGCTTTCCCGCCTACAGCGCGGTGGCGCTTTGCTGATTGCGCTGGTGGCGGTGGCGCTGGCCAGCCTGCTGGCCGTGGGCCTGATCGAGCGGACCCAGCGCGATTTGGCCCGGACGGCGGCTTTGGTGGCCAATGAGCGTGCCTGGCAATATGCGTTGGGCATGGACGTGCTGGCCGACAGCAGCCTGAACCGGGCTCTGGCCGAAGGTCTGGACCCGGCCAGCCTGGCCGGTACCTGGACCGAGCCGTTTGCCGTGCCCGGTGGTCACGTGCAGGCGCGCCTGATTGACCACCATGGGCGGTTCAATGTCAACGCGCTCGGCCATCCGGACAACGTGCTGGCCGCGCAGGCCGAACAAGTGTTGATCCGTCTGCTGGACCAGCTCGGACTGCCGCGCGCCCTGGCTTCGGAGTTGCGCGAGTGGCAGATCGAGGGCGATGCCGGCGGTCGCGGCGGCGCCGAGTCGTTCTGGTACGGTGCGCAGGATCCGCCCTATCGAAGGGCCGGGCTGCCGCTGGCGCATGCCAGCGAATTGCGCTGGCTGCGCGCGGTTGATGGCGGGACCTTCGAGCGCCTGATACCGCACCTTACGGCGCTGCCGAGCCCGCAGTTGAGCATCAACGTCAACGCCGCCACGCCGGAGCTGCTGGCCGCCGTGATCGAGGGCCTTGAGGTCGAACAGGCACGCCGCGTGCTGGCCGACGGGCCGTTCAGTGACCTGCAGCAGTTGACCACGCATCCGCTGCTGGCCGATCGTCTCTCCCCCGAGCATACGGCGGTCCTGAGGGTCACCAGCGGCTGGTTCATGGTCCACTCGCGCGTGGTGCTGGACGAGGTGGTGCGTGACTACCACCGGCTGATCGATCGCAGCGGCTCGGGGTATGATTTTCGCTGGTTCAGTCAGGGTCCGCCCTGACGGTTGCTTGAATAATGGAGTTCGCTGCATGTCGCGTTCCAGTGCCACTCAATTACTGATCCACGCCGTCGGGGCGCGATGGTCGTGGGTCAGCGTGGACGCGGCCGGGCAGGTTCTGGAGCGCGGCCAGTGTGATCCGGCCGATGCGGATTGGCCGACCGATCTGGTTGTTCGAGTCCTGGTCGACGCGCGCTTTTGCACGCCGCTTTGCCTGGAGCTTCCGGAGTTGTCGGGCGCGCGCCTGGAACAGGCGCTGCGCTGGGCGGCCGAGGAATATCTGGCCGGCGCTGCCGATGAGGAACACGTGGTTCCGGCTGGCCGCACGGCCGACGGGCGCACGCGCTGTGTGGTGATCGCCGATGCGCGGATGGCCGAGCTGCTGGACCCGCTCGACGGCCTCAAGATCCGCGCGTTGATCCCCGACGCGCTCTGCCTGCCGTGGACGGCGGGCCAGGTCAGCCTGGCGAGTCAGGCCGACAGCGTGCTGATGCGTTGGGATGACTGGCAGTTCGGCAGCTTCGACGAGGACATGGTCGCCGAGGTGCTGGCCACGGCCGTCGCGCCCGAGGCTGAACGGGTGTGGTACGGCGGTGAGCCGCCGGCGACTCTGGCCGACGCCCTGCATCCGGCGGGCCCAAATGACCCGTTGGATGCGCTGCTGCCGGCAGCCCTGGATCCGCCGGTCAACTTGCTCAGCGGTCGCTGGCGCCCGCGCGACGGCTCCGATGACCGGCGCGGCTGGCGCTGGGCGGCGGGCCTGGCGGCCGCGATCCTTCTGGTTGCCGGTCTGACCCCGTGGCTGGAGCGCCAGACGCTGCGCAACGAGGCCGCCGCGCTGGAAAGCGAAATCGATCAACGCTTCAGCGAAGCCTTCCCGGGGCTGACGCCGGCCGGCCGCCACCGCGAGCTGGCCGAACGTGAATTGGCGCGCCTGCGCTTCGGCCAGTCAGCGGGTCTGCTTGATCTAATGCATCGGACCTCGCCGGTGCTGTCAGGCCAGGCCGGCCTGGCGCTGGACGGCTTGACCTTCCGCGACGGACAGCTGGAGCTTCGGGTGCGGGCAGCCGACGTGGCGGCGCTGGATGAGCTGGAGAGCCGCCTGCGCAGCCTGAATCTGAATGCCGCGCTGCAATCGGCCAGCCTGGACGGCGAGGGCGCCAGCGGGCGCCTGCGAGTGAGTGACTGAGGTTGATGAAGGCATACTGGAATCAATTGAACGTCCGGCAGCAGACGGTGCTGGCCATGGCTGCTGTGATTCTGGCTGCGGCGGCCTTTTTTTTATGGGTTTGGGAGCCGCTTGCCGAGTCGCGTGATGCGAAGCGGGACCAGGTCGCGGCCCAGCGTGCGCTGCTGGACTGGCTGGAAGCCGTTGAACCGCTCACTCAGGCCCTGCGCCAGGGCGAGACCGGGGCGCGCGACCTCGGCGGGCGCTCACTGCTGGGTCTGGCCGATCAGACCGCCCGGTCGGCCGGCCTGGCCGGCGCGCTGACCCGAATCGAACCGGTGGGCGAGGATCAGGTAAGAGTATGGCTGGATGAAGCTGAATTCGTGGCCACCATGCGCTGGCTGGAGCAGCTCTCGATGGATTACCCGGTGCGCACGGCTCAACTGGAGGTAGAGCGGGGCCGCGCCGCCGGCATGGTCAACGCGCGAGTTACGCTGAGTGAGGATTCGTAGCCTTGTCGGGCTGGCGCTGCTGGCCTTCCTGATCCTGCTCGCGATGCTGGTGCTGACGCTGCCGGCCAATGTCGTCATCGGCGCCTTTGACGGCTCTGACCGCTTGACCCGGGCCGAAGGCAATATCTGGTCGGGACAGGCGCGCTGGCTGCAGCCCGGTCACCCGCCTCTGCTGATCGAATGGCGCTGGCAGGGCGGCCGGGTCTGGCACTGGCAGGCCACCGATGCACAGACCGAACTCGAGGGTTTGTGGCGTCCCGGCGCGACCATGACGCTGCCCGAGCTGAACGGGCGGCTTTCGGTCGAGCGCGTCGATCTGGCCCAGTGGCTGCGGGTCAGTCGGCCGACCGGCTTTCTGGAGCTGGCGCTTGTCGATGTCGAGCTGGTCAGCGACGCCGCGCCGCGCGCGCAAGGCGAGGTGCTGTGGCGGGATGCCGGCCTGGCCGGCGCCATCCAGGAATCCCTGGGTCTGATTCGTCTGCAGCTTGAAGGCGCCGACGAGGCGCTGCGCGTGGCGGTGGAGTCACTGGAGCCGGCTTCCGTGATGGTGCGGGGCCGAATTGAAGTGGACGCTGAGGCCTACGAGCTCGATTTGTGGCTGCGCGCTGATCGCGGTCGGCCCGAGCTTCAGCGCGCGCTGATTGATCTGGGCGAGCGGCAGCCTGACGGACAGGTCCGGCTTCAGCTGCGTGGAGCGAGTGGCTTCTAGTGCACGCTGTGCCGGGGCGCATTATTGGCCATAATGGAGGATTGTTTCCTTGCCAGCGAGCCCTGATGAGTACGCCTCTACCCATGGTTGATCTGAATCGAGCGCTGGCGGTGGCGCGTGACGCGGCGGCGGCCGCCTCGCGGCTGTCCATGCAGCACTTCCAGCGCCGCGATCTGCAGGTCGAGCGCAAGGGTGATGACAGCCCGGTCACCGTCGCCGACCGGGACTGCGAGCGCGAGATTCGGCGCCTGTTGCTCGAGGCTTTCCCCGATCACGCGCTGTACGGCGAAGAATTCGGTCGTGAGGGGCAAAGCCGGTTTCTGTGGCTGATCGACCCGATCGACGGCACGCGCAGTTTCATTCGCGGTCTTCCGTTCTGGTCGGTGCAGATTGCCTTGATGGTCGACGATGAACTGGTCCTCGGCGTGTCGGCCGCACCCGCCTTCGACGAGACCGCCTGGGCGGTGCGCGACCAGGGTGCCTGGATCAACGGCCAGAGAGTCCACGCCAGCGCGGCCTATGAGCTGGAGGCGGCCGATGTCTCTTTCGGCAATTTGCGAACGGTGGCCGGGCAGCGGGGTTGGTCGGTGGTTGGCGAGATCGTTTCGCGAGCGGCGCGTTCGCGCGGTTACGGGGATTTCTATTCGTATCATCGTCTGGCCGACGGCAGTCAGGACGTGGTGATCGAAAGCGACGTCAACATTCTCGATATTGCCGCCTTGAGCGTGATCTGTACCGAAGCCGGCGCATTGATGACCGACCTGGAAGGACGGCCGATCGATCTTGATACCCGCTCGGTGCTGGCAGCAGCGGCCCCTCTGCACTCAAGATTGCGGGCCATGTTTGCATGACCGCCAAACCGACCCAGCGGCCGCTGCCGATCATCAACGACCGTCGCGAACGCCGGCCGGCGAATCTGTTCAAGGTTGAACAGCTCGACCTGGAATTTTCCAACGGCGAGCGCCGCACCTATGAGCGGCTGATCAGCAGCGGTCTGGGCGGCGTCATCATCGTTGCCATGCCCGACACCGAGCACTGCCTGCTGGTGCGCGAGTATGCCTGCGGCTTCCACCGCTATGAGCTGAGCCTGCCCAAGGGTCGCCTGGAGCGCGACGAGACCATTGTCGGAGGGGCCAACCGCGAACTGCAGGAAGAATGCGGGTACGGTGCGCGCGATCTGCGCGAGCTGGGCTCTTTGAGCATGGCGCCGGGCTACATGACGCATCTGACCCACGTTGTGCTGGCGCGCGATCTCTATCCATCCCGGCTGCCGGGCGACGAGCCCGAAGAACTGGAAGTCGTACCCTGGCGCATGAATGATCTGGCCCAGCTGGTCCAGCGCGAAGACTGCACCGAGGGCCGCACCATCGCGGCTTTGTACATGGCCCGCGATCTACTGGCCGGTGGTCATGTTTGAATTGATGTTCGGTATTGAACCGCAGATGAACGCAGATAAACGCGGATAAAAGCAGATAAAAGCTAATTCAAGGGATTTGGCGTCCAATGCGGCTAAAGCCGATGTCAGCTTGCAAGCAGCCATGGCAGCAGTGTTCGCAGTTGGCCGTTCCAGGCATGCAAGCCGTTGGGCCCTCTGTTTTGAAATTTTATTATCTGCGTTAATCCGCGTTCATCTGCGGTTACACCTTCTTGGGCTCTCCCCAGCCCACTCAGAACGGCTTGACCACGACCAGGATCACGATTACCACCAGAAACAGCGCCGGTACTTCGTTGAACCAGCGAAACCAGCGCGAGCTGCGGTCATTCGCGCCGCGGGCGAAAACACGCACCAGTCGCCAGCACCACAGGTGGTAGGCAACCAGACCGGCGACCAGCGCCAGCTTGGCGTGCATCCAGCCGCCGGAGGCCAGATGCCAGGGCTCGAGCACCAGCAGCGCAGTTCCGAACCCCACCGCCAGCGCGCCGCCGATGTGGGTGATGCCCAGCAGTCGGCGCTGCATGACCGTCAATAGCTGGTAGGTGGGTCCGGTCGGGTTTTCCGCTGCGTAGACAAACAGGCGCGGCAGGTAGAACAGGCCGGCAAACCAGGTCACAACGAAGACGATGTGGAAAGCTTCAATCCAGAGCATGAGGAGAGGATAGTGGTTTGAGCGGCGAATTATCCGCTTCCCGGCGGGCCTGCAACAAGCGACTTTGCGAATGGATGGGTTTCACGTTGCCTTCACGGCTTGACCCGCCGAGCCAATGCGGGTTATAAATAAGCGGCACATTACGAAAAATTCACAAAACAGGGCTGCGTGATTCGCGAATTGCCCGACCTTCGAAAAATAAGTGCACAACAATCCGGTTTGGGGCATAGGAAATTGAGCGGTCTTGAAGTGGGCCGCTTTTTTTTGTCCTTGGCAGCGATGGTATATTCTTTAACTCACGTTGAACCATCGCGACTAGCTTTCCATGACCGAAACGCCCGATCCCCTTAATTTCACGCCAGCCGCGGCCGCCAAGGTTCGCCAGTTGATCCTCGAAGAAGCCAATCCGGCGCTCAAGCTTCGGGTGTACATCACCGGTGGCGGTTGTTCGGGATTTCAGTACGGATTCACCTTCGACGAAAAACTCGATGACGGCGACATTGCGGTCACTCGCGACGAGGTTACCCTGGTCGTTGACCCGCTGAGTTTCCAATACCTCGAAGGCGCGGAGGTCGACTACAGCGAAAGTCTCCAGGGGGCGCGTTTCGTGATCCGCAATCCCAATGCGGCGACCACCTGTGGGTGCGGCTCTTCCTTCGGGCTCGCCTGAGCCGACCTGATCAAAGGCGCTGTGGGCAGTGACGATTCTGATCGTCCTGCTGGGGCTTTTGATCAGCCACCAGTTCGTCTCGGTCGGGCGCATTCGGCGCTATGACCCCCTGCTGAAACCGCTGCACTGGGCCAGACGGCGATATTCTCGACCGCCCTGGGTACCTATGCTGGTCGTGCTCGTCACCGCCATTCTCGCCGCCTTGCTTTTAAGCGGATTGGCCAGCGTCCTCATGGGCGCTTTCGGCTGGTTTGTCGTGGCGCTTTTGATCGTGGTCTACAGCCTTGGGCCCCGGGACCTCGATCGCGATGTCGAAGTTTTGCTCGCAGGGGGCAACGATCCCCGCCACTTCAAGATCCGGAGAATCATGCGCCTCGGTGCCGACGCCGGGGCTGAAGCAGGCGCGGCATCGGTGTTTCGGGCTGCGCAAGCGCGCTGGTTCGGTATTCTGTTCTGGTTCGTGCTGCTCGGTATTCCCGGTGCGCTGCTGTACCGGTTGGCCCGGGTGAGCCTGCACGAACCGGGGCTGCAACCGGCCCAGTCCGAGTGGCTGCTGCGCCTGCGATCAGTTCTGGACTGGCCGGTGCTCGCATTGCTGACCCTGGGAATTGCCCTGGCCGGTGATTTCGATCGCATTCGACAGGCCTGGCGTCATCATCAGGCCGGCGGATCCGGCTGGCGGCTGGGCGAGGAATTGCTGGCCGACCTCGCTACAACCACGGCCCAGCCGGGCGATGCCTTCGAAGACGGTATCCGCCGCGGCCACGAGGTCGTGTGGCGGGTCTTGTGGATTTGGCTCGTGGTGCTGAGTCTGTTGCTGATCCTGGGGTGGCTGGTCTGACAGCCGTCTGGAACTCTTGATCCTTTGAGGAATGACCCATGAAAACCATCGCTTCAATCCTGACTTTGGGCCTGCTGCCGCTGGTCGCCCTGGCCGATGCTGAAGAGACTCGCCTGCACTGCGGGGCCCTGGTCGACGTCGAAAGCGGCCAAACGCTTGGTCCGCACACCCTCGTGATTCGTGACGATCGCATCTCTGAAATCACGGCGGGGCACGAGGACGCCGACGAGGCCGCGGTCGACTTGAGCGAGCTGACCTGCCTGCCGGGACTGATGGACATGCACACCCATCTGACCACCCAGTCCTCGCCGGACAGCTACATCCTGCGCTTTACCGCCAACGAGGCCGATGTGGCGCTGCGTGGCGCACACTTTGCCAGGGTCACGCTGGAGGCCGGCTTCACGACGGTGCGTGATCTGGGCGACTCTTTCAACGCCAGCATCGCCCTGCGCGAAGCGGTCAATAGCGGCCTGGTGCCAGGGCCTCGCATCTACACGGGAGCGAAGTCGCTGGCCACCACCGGCGGTCATGCCGACCCGACCAATGCTTTCCGCAGCGATCTGATGGGAGATCCGGGTCCGCGCGAGGGTGTGGTCAACGGGCTGGACGACGCGCGCCAGGCGGTGCGCCAGCGCTACAAGGACGGCGCGAATCTGATCAAGATCACCGCCACCGGCGGCGTCCTCAGCGTTGCCGCCAGCGGGCAGAATCCGCAGTTCACGGTTGAGGAAATCGAGGAAGTGGTGCGCATCGCGGCCGACTACGACATGCATGTGGCCGCGCACGCCCACGGCGCCGAAGGCATGCGCCGGGCCATTATCGGCGGCGTGCACTCCATTGAACATGGCACCTACATGGAAGACGATGTCATCGAACTGATGCTCGAGCACAACACCTGGTATGTGCCGACGATTTCGGCCGGACGCTTCGTCGCTGAAATGGCCGAAGTTGCCGGTTATTTCCCGCCCGTGGTCGCGGCCAAGGCCGCCGAGATCGGACCGTTGATCCAGGGTACGTTCGAGCGCGCCCACGCGGCCGGCGTGCGCGTGGCCTTCGGCACGGATTGCGGCGTTTGCCCGCATGGCGATAACGCCAGGGAATTCCAGTACATGGTCGAGGCCGGCATGTCACCGGCCGACGCCGTACGCTCGGCGACCCTCAAAGCCGCCGAGTTGCTCGGCCGGGAAGACGAGCTGGGCCGGATCCAGCCCGGGTTCCTGGCCGATGTCATTGCGGTCGAGGGTGATCCACTGGTCGACGTGGATGTCCTGATGGACGTGCGTTTCGTGATGCGGGACGGGCGGGTTTACAAGCACGACCAATGAGGTTTTGGGGGGTGGCGGCGAGCGGCGTTGGGTGCAGGGTGTTAGCCGTGCCTCAAAGAATGCAGGCTGGAACTCAGCCCTCGCCATACCCCGATAACTCCAGATAACCGCGCCCGATCCTGCGCTCGCTGGCGACATCGATCACGTCGATCATGCCCTCCCAGTAATCCACTGAGCGCTGCCAGTGCTGATCGTCGAACACGGCGCGGGTGTGGATGTGCAGGTCGGCCTCGGGGATTTCGATTTCCCAGTCCAGCGGCCAGGTCGCACCATTGCGGTCGGTCCACCGCCGCGTTTCCTCGAGCGTGAAAGACCCCCGGGGCAGGTACTGGTGCGTCCCGTCCGGAAACACCAGCTGGCCGTACGACCATTCCGAAGTGCTGCCGTCTTCGTTGCGCAGGCGCGCCAGCATCACATCGCGCCCGTCGTCCAGATGCATGGCCCACCAGTCCCAGCCAATCTGTTCTTCCGACAGCTGATTGGAGCCCCACTCGCGGTCCAGCCAGGACAGACCGGAAACCTCCAGCACTTCCTCGCCGATGCGCACCCGTCCCTCGGTGGCCAGGCGCGTGATCGAGTAATAGCGCGAGGCGTTGCCCGGTTCGGGACCCTTGCGGCTGTAACCCGCGTCACCCTGCAGGATGATGGGCCGCTCCTTGGTCAACGACAGCTCGAGGGCAAAATCGCCGGCGTCGGCATCCAGATGCCAGGTATCGCCGTCCCGGATCACCTCCCAGTCGCGCAACCACCAGCGATCCTGGTCGGCGCCGGCCAGGGCGAGGGCCCCGCGCGCGAGGCGTTCGGACTGGAAGAAACGGGCGTTGCGGCCGTCGCTCAGAGCCAGATGCGCCATCCATGTGGTGTCGGTCGCCCAGGCCGAGTCCAACGCCTCGTCGGGACGGTTGCCGAAGCGGAACAGGGTGTACTGGAAGCCGAGGCGCTCGCCTTCGGCGGTATCAAAGTTACCGGTGAAGTACCACCACTCGTTCTGGTATTCCGGATTCTTGGCGTGGGCCTCCGGAAACGACAGCGGCACCGGTTCGGTGACCTGCCGAAAATCACCCTGCTGACCGCCCATCAGATTCTGCACGCTCAACCGCTCGGTCGGAATCTCCGGCTCGCGTGTCTGCCAGGCCAGCCATCCGGTACCGAGCAGGACGAGCGCCAGGACGATGATCAAATCGATACGCATCTTCAGCTTGCTCTCAGCAGTGGGGCAGGGTCGCGCTGGACAATTTTCCAGGCCGGATAGGCGCCGGCCAGCGCGCCGATCAGCAGAGCCAGAGGCACCAGCACGGCCAGGGGTTCAAGCGGAAACGTCAGCTCAAGCGACCAGCCGAAAGCGCGCGGCTGTACCGCCAGCGACAGCACGGCGTGGATCAGCAGGCTGAACGGAATGGCCATGATGACCGCGATGGCCGCCAGGCTGGTGGTCTGGGTCAGGACTACCCCGGCCAGGCCGCCGCGACTCAAGCCCAGCGCGCGCAGGGTGGCATACTCGCGCCCGCGCTCCAGCCCGAGTGCCAGCAAAGCGCTGATCAGGGCAATGGCAGCGATCATGCCGACCAGGATGGCCAGCGCCCAGGAGATCCTGAAGGTGCGATCGAACACCTGCAATGTTTGCTCGCGCACCGACTCTCGGGTGGTCAGCCTGCCGGACGGGAAGAGTTCGGCCACGCGGTCTTCGAGCACGGCATGGTCGGTGCCGGGCTCAAGATACATGCCGATGCTGTCGCGCAAGTCGTCGTCCCACAACTCGCGAAAACGCGATCCGATCATGGCCACCATGCCGCGATCGGTGCTGTAATCGCGGTAGACGGCGGCGACCTCGAAGCTGACCGTCCCGGACGGCGTGTTCAACTCCAGCGTGTCACCGGCGCTCAGGTTATCGCGACGGGCCAGGGGCTCGGTGACCATGACGGCTTCGCCGGCCTCGACCCGGTCTTTTTGCGCCATGCCGTCGCCGTCCAGCCACTCGAAGCCGGTCCAGGCGATGGGGTTCAGGTCATAGCCGACCACCATGCTGCCGTCGTCCAGGCTGAGCTGGCGCGAGCTGGTCAGCATTTCGACTTCCGGCCAGTCTTGGATCCTGGCCATGCTGGATGAATCCAGCTGGCCCTGGCTCAGCGTCAGATAGGTATCGGCGTTGATCAGGCGCGCGACCCAGTCATCGACGGTGGCGCGGAAACCCAGAACCATCATGCCCACACCCGCGCTCAGGGCCAGGGCCAGGCTGAGCGCAGAAACCGCCGGGGCCAGGCGCTGGCGCGAGCTCAGCAGCATCTTGATCGCCCGGCCGACCAGCCTCCGGCGCCCCAGGGCGGCCCCCAGCCGCAGCAATTGCATGCCAATGGCCGGAGCCAGCAGGGCGCAGCCCGACAGCATGACGAACAAGCCGACCAGCACCGGCGGCAGGCTGGTTGTAGCCAGAATCAGCAGCAGGCCCAGCGCAAGCAGCAGCCACGGCAGCCAGCGCCAGATCCGCGCCGTCCCGGCGCGATTCTCGTGCACCGTTCGGGCCAGCTGTCCGGGCGGGATGCGCTGCGCTTCGCGCAGAACGCCGAGTACGCTGAGCAAGGCCATGATCACGGCAATGATCCAGATGCTGAAATACAGCAGCGGCGTCGGCCGAATGCCGGCCGAGGCGACCATGCGGTACAACTCGGCCACCGGCTGGCGGACCAGCTCCAGCAGTCCGGAGGCCATCAGCGTGCCCAGCACCAGGCCGCCAAGCGCGCCCAGTCCGGCCAGTACCAGCGTTTCGCTGGCCAGCAATCCCTGGACACGCCCCTCGGTCACGCCCACCGCGCGCATCATGCCGATGGTGCGCCGGCGCTGCACCAGCAAAAACGCCAGTACGCTGTAGATCACAAACAGGCCCACAGCCAGGCTGAGCAGGCTCATCGCGGTCAGGTTGGCGCGCATGCCGGCGGTCAGGTTGGCCGCGGAATCGCGTCGCTGATCGCTGTCGATCAGCTCCAGTCCTTCCGGCAGGCGTTGCAGCAGCCAGTCACGCGCCTCGGCCGGGGCCTCGATAAAGCTCAACTCGCCCTG
>CAZUTZ010000001.1:0-19137 GCA_964623655.1 uncultured Wenzhouxiangella sp. | reverse complement strand
GCAGCAGCCAGTCACGCGCCTCGGCCGGGGCCTCGATAAAGCTCAACTCGCCCTGGCGACCGATCAGATGCTGGGCGGCGGCCAGATCCATGATCACCCGGTCGTCGAGCTCGCGCCCGCCGATCACCACGTTGATGACTTCCAGCTCCAGCGGTTCGCCGAAATGACGCACGCTGAAGCGCCCGTCTTCGTCAACATCCAGACGCTCCAGCGTGCGCTGGCTGACCAGTACGGCGTCGGACTGGCCGAACAGGCTGCCGGTGCCGCCGCCGGCCACGCGGATCGGTCCTCTCTGATCCAGCGACAGCGGATCGATGGCCAGCAGTTCCAGCATGCGGTCCTCGTAGCGAAGCCGCGAGCTCAAGGCCGGCAGCATCAGCGGCGCGCCGCGCTCGGTCGCCAGTTGTTCGAATACCGATTCGTCCAGCGGGCCGCTGGGATCGACGATGCGCACCGTGTCGGTGCCGCTCAGGGAATCAGTCGCGCTGTCGAGTGCGTCGATCAGCACTTCGCGCATCAATGCCACGCCGGTCACCACCGCCACGCCGGCGGCGATCCCGATCAGGGCGAGCAGCAGCTGACCCGGATGACGGTAGAAAAAGCGGCGCGAAGACTCCAGCAGCAGGCGCATCAGTTTTCGCTCAGGCGCCCGTGCCGCAGATGCAGAGTGCGATCGCACAGGGCCGCAGCCTCGTCATTGTGGGTCACCATCAGCAGCGTCACCCCTTGCTGGCGAGTGACCCGATCGAACAGCTGCAACACGCCCTCGGCCGTGTTCTGGTCCAGGCTGCCGGTGGGTTCGTCGGCCAGCAGCAGGGCGGGGCGATGGACCAGCGCTCGGGCAATGGCAACGCGCTGCTTTTCGCCGCCGGACAGTTTTTCGGGCAGACGATCGACGAGAGCGCTGATACCCAGCTCCTCGGTCAGCTCGCCGATGCGTTCGGATTTATCGCGCAGGCCGTTGAGCCACAGCGGCAGTTCGATGTTCTCGTGCACGGTGAGACTGTCGATCAGATTGAAATCCTGGAACACCAGGCCGATATAGCGGGCACGGAAACGGCTGCGCTCGGGCTCGCGCAAGCTGGAAAGGCTCTTGCCGTCGATCAGGACCTCGCCGGCATCGGGGGTATCCATGCCGGCCGCCAGATGCAGCAAGGTGGTCTTGCCGGAGCCGGAAGCGCCCATGACGGCAACCCGTTCGCCGGCCGCAAGATGCAGATTGAGGTCTTCCAGTACCTGGACGTCGTGCGCGCTGCCGAAGCTGCGGCGCAGGCTTTGAATGCTCAATACGCTGTCAGGCACGGGCGTTGACTCCCAGGCCGACCAGGCCGCCGAGCGCGAGCAGGGCAATCGCTGAACTGCTGACCGCCAGCCGCAGGCTTCGATACCAATCCGGCATGTCGTCTGCCCGCCACGGCGCTTCCAGAGCGAGGTGAGCGGCAAACAGTACCGCCAGCCAGAGAGCCGCGCCGTATCGCGGCATCAGGACCGCCGGCCAGGCGGCCAGTACGAGCACATTGCTGACCAGAAGCATTTGCGGCTGGCCCTTGCCCCCCTGAAGATGGCGGGCCCAGAGCGTGCCGGCCATGAAAGACAGGATCAGCGCCGCATAGACCTTGAGCATCAACTGCAGCCATTCCGGCGCGCCGAGCACGGCCACCAGCGCCAGTGCGGCGAAGGGAATCAGTCCACTCCAGGTCAGAATGCGCCCAGTGTTCGCGTTAGCTTGTTCCACGATGTTCGGTGCTCAAAAAGCTGAGTGATAATTGCAAGTTTATAAAGACCGGCAGCATTGCCGGATCAACAATCGAACCTGTTCTGTTGGACCAGGACATAAAAAAGGCCCCGACCGGGAGCCGTGGTCGGGGCCTACTATCGCGTCCGGAACGGAGGGAGGGAGTCAGGGCCTTGGAGGGACCGCTCCGAACACGATTGCAGTATCCGGGTGCGCGGTGAATCGGCCGTGAACATTTGACCTGGTCTGGCTGATCGCTTTTTCTCTGTCGGGCCGGCTTTCAAGGACGGCCTGCTCGCCATGGCGCAAGCGCGTCGGTCCCATTCAGAAGTTGATCTGGACAGTTGGCTTTAGGTGGTGCTGTGTGGTACGATTACGACCACCTTGGCAAATTCGCAACGCGTTTGTCAGGGGCGCAGGGCGAGAAGCGAGGTACATCACTCCGACATTATTGCCCCTCTCGTGACTGAGAGGGGCTTTTTTTTTGCTGGCGAAGCCAGCCAAACCAGGGCCATCAAGAGCCACCGTTCAACCGAGCAGTTACACTCCACTCCATACAGTAGCGAACACTCGGATGTCGCAAAAAAACAACAACTCGGCGATTGCGGGAATAGCCGACCAGTTGCGCGCAACCCCGGACCGCCGTCATCGCTTCGCGATTACCGAAGGCGACTGGCATTTCAACTACGCCCTGACACCCCTGACCGAAGCGCGCCGAGCAGCCCTTCTCGACGAACTGTCTTCGATTGGCCTGGCCGGGCAGGTCGGCAACCTGTTCGACGGGGAAATCGTCAACCCCAGCGAAAACCAGCCGGCGCGACACATGATGCTGAGGGCATCGAGGCCTGAAGCGCAGGTCCTGGATCAGCGCAACCGCTTCCTCGCCCTGGCCGAGCGCCTGCATGCTTCCGAAACCGTCACCGATCTCCTGCACATCGGCATCGGGGGCTCTGATCTGGGCCCCCGTCTTGTCGCCGAGGCGCTGGAGCCCAATGTTCCTGGGCCTCGGGTCCACTGGCTGTCGACCATGGATGGCCGACGCTTCCAGCGCTTGACGCGCGAGCTTGATCCCGATCGCACCGCCGTGGTGATCGCCTCGAAGTCCTTTTCCACCGAAGAGACCCTGACCCAGGCGCGTGCCGCTCGCGACTGGCTGGGCGATCGTTTTTCGCGGTGCGCCTGGGCCAGTACCGCCCAATCGGCCAAGGCCGTGGAGTTCGGCATTTCAAGCGATCAGGTGCTGGATTTTCCGACCTGGACCGGGGGGCGGTTTTCGCTGTGGTCGTCGGTCGGTGTCAGTGCGGCAGCGCGCATAGGTCGCGAAGCGTTCGAAGGCCTGCTGGCAGGCGCCCGCGCCGCCGACGCGGCGCTGGAGAACCAGCCGGACCAACAGCGGCTGTCGGTCATGGTGGCCTTGCTGATGCATTACCTGCGCCGGGATCTCGATCTGCCGACGCTGGGCTTTGTCAGCTACGAGCCGCGTCTGGCGCTGCTCGCCGACTATCTCCAGCAGCTGGTCATGGAAAGCCTGGGCAAGCGGGTGGATTTGCATGACCAAGCCGTCGATGCCCCGACGGCACCGCTGATTTTCGGCGGTCGAGGAACCGATCTGCAGCATTCCATTTTCCAGGCCCTGCACCAGGGCCCGGACAGCCATCCCCTGATTCTGGTCGGCACCCTGGACGACGACCATGCTTATCCGGACTGGCATCGCGCCCAACTGGCGCACATGTTCGCCCAGGCGCAGGCTTTTGCCTATGGCCGGCCCGATGCGCCGCCGCACCAGCAGTTACCGGGAAACCGTCCGGTCGGTTTGTTGATGAGCGAACGCCTGACGCCGCAGGCGCTGGGCTTCCTGCTGGCGAGCTTCGAGCACGCAGTGTTTGTCCTGTCGGCGCTGTGGCGCATTAACCCGTTTGACCAGTGGGGCGTGGAAGAAGGCAAGCGACTGGCCAAGGGGCTTCGCGCCCGCCTGGATGAGGGTCGGCCCAGACTGCAGGAGCTGGGCGACCTTTTGATACCGAAATAAAGCGGCTCCTTGCGGGAGTTGCCGCGCCCGGTTGCAAGCGCGACCACGGCGCGCTAAGGCAAGGTGTTGAGAGGGATGGTGATGATCGGTAAACCCAGCGCGTCGGTTCGTCTGCGCACCTGCAGAATGTCGCTGCGCTTTTCAGCGTCAAGGTAATAGTACAGTTCGGCCACGCCGTGAAACTGCTCCAGGGTGATCAGATTGATGCGCGTTGATTCGTCGACGCCGGGCACGAATCCCAGCGGCAGGAAAAAGCCGCGGAAATCCTGGTCGGTCCCCAGCGAGGTGTAAAAGACGTTCAATACGTGCTCAGCAGCCATGGGCTCCTCGACTACATTGATGTCGAAGCGACTGCTGAGCTCCACGGCCAGACGGCGATCCGCGTAGTCCCGCAGGTTGCCGTCACCGACAAAACGTGAATTGATGAACAGCGTCTGTCCCGCCAGCGGCGCGAAATCGGAATCCGGTAGCTCCTGCGCCAGATCGTCGATGGCGTAACTGACCAGCCGTTGCGCCGTCGAACCGACCAGCGAATCCTGAACCTGACGCGATCCGCAGGCGCTCAGGACCAGCACGAGCAAAACCAGCAAAGGCACGCGGATCCAGGATCTTGATATTGGTGTTGTTGATTGCAGTGCGTGCATGGCATTGGAGTTTTTGTTGAACTTGTGGGCGAATGTTAGCAGAGCATGGCGAAGAGGCTGGGGCGCAGAGCACGCAGCGGCATATTGCCCTGAAGGCCGTTTAAACTGATGGCCTTCACGATCCAGACCGCAACCAGTGAGATGACGGAAAGCGCAGCGAAAATTTACCAGCCGGCCCTGCTTGAACCGGCCATCCAGCAAGCCTGGGAGCGCGATCATGCCTACCGGGCCGAGCAAGGCGACGGTGAGCGCTACTACTGCCTGAGCATGTTTCCGTACCCATCGGGCAAGCTGCACATGGGCCACATGCGCAACTACACGATCTGCGATGTGATGTCGCGTTATCAGCTCATGCAGGGCCGGCAGGTGCTGCAGCCCATGGGCTGGGATGCCTTCGGGCTGCCGGCTGAAAACGCCGCCATGGCCAACGGCGTGCCGCCGGCTGAATGGACGCGCGCCAATATCCGCCACATGCGCTCGCAGTTGAAAAGCCTGGGGTTCGCCATCGACTGGGAGCGAGAGCTGGCGACCTGCGACCCCGAGTACTATCGCTGGAATCAGTGGTTTTTCCTCAAGCTGCTCGAGCGCGGCATCGCCTATCAGAAAACCGGCACGGTCAACTGGGACCCGGTCGACCAGACCGTGCTGGCCAACGAGCAGGTCGTTGACGGCCGCGGCTGGCGCACCGGCGCGCTGGTCGAAAAGCGCGAAATCCCGATGTACTACCTGCGCATTACCGACTACGCCCAGGAACTGCTCGACAGTCTGCACCAGCTCGACGGCTGGCCGGAGCGCGTGCGCGCCATGCAGGCCAACTGGATCGGCCGCAGCGAGGGCGCGGAAATCGACTTTGCCTGCGAAGACCGGATCATCCGGGTCTTCACCACCCGGCCCGACACCCTGATGGGCGCGACCTTCATGGCCGTGGCCGCCGAACATCCGCTGGCCCGCCAGGCTGCCGAATCGAATCCGGAACTGGCCGCCTTCATCGCTGAATGCCAGAAAGGCGGGGTCAGCGAGGCCGAAATTGCCGTGCAGGAAAAGCGCGGCATGGACACCGGGCTGAAAGCCATTCATCCGCTGACCAACGAGCCCATCCCGGTCTGGATCGCCAATTACGTGCTGATGGGCTACGGCGAAGGCGCCATCATGGCGGTGCCGGCCCACGACGAGCGCGATTTCGAGTTCGCGCTGAAATACGGATTGCCGATCCGGCAGGTCATCAGCCTGCCCGAAGGTCAGGTCTACGACGATCAGCAATGGCACGAATCTTATGCGGCCAAAGACGGAGAGCTGGTCGATTCCGGCCGATACACGGGACTTTCCTGCACTGAGGGTTTCGACGCCATCGTGGCCGATCTGGAAAAGAAATCGGCCGGCAAGGCGCGCGTGCAGTTCCGCCTGCGCGACTGGGGTATCTCGCGTCAGCGTTATTGGGGCTGCCCGATCCCGATCATTCACTGCGACGACTGCGGTGCCGTGCCGGTTCCCGAACAAGACCTGCCGGTCGTGCTGCCCGAAGACCTGGTGCCCGACGGCGCCGGCAACCCGCTCAAGCGCAGCGAGACCTTCCTCAACGTGCCGTGCCCGAAATGCGGCAAACCGGCCAGGCGCGAGACCGACACCATGGATACCTTCGTCGACTCTTCCTGGTATTTCCTGCGCTACACCGGCCCGGATAATAACCAGGCCATGGTCGATGAGCGCGCCGGGCAGTGGATGCCGGTGGACCAGTACATCGGCGGCATTGAACACGCCATCCTGCACCTGCTCTACGCGCGCTTCTGGACCAAGCTGATGCGCGATGAGGGCCTGATCGACGTCGACGAGCCGTTCAAGCGCCTGCTCACCCAGGGCATGGTGCTGGCCGAAACCTACTACCGCGAAGACGACAGCGGGCGGCGGACCTGGTTCAACCCGGCCGAGGTCGAGGTCCAGCGCGACGCCAAAGGCGGGGTGGCCTCGGCGGTGCTGCTCGCCGACGGTGAGCCCGTCACCCCCGGCGGCGTGGAAAAAATGGCCAAGTCGAAGAACAACGGGGTCGATCCGCAGGCCCTGGTCGAACGATACGGCGCCGATACGGTGCGCCTGTTTTCCATGTTCGCCGCACCACCGGAACAGTCCCTGGAGTGGTCGGAAGCCGGCGTCGAGGGCGGCTGGCGTTTCCTGAAACGCTTCTGGAGCGGCGTGCAGCGGCATGTCGAGGCCGGCCTGCCTTCGGCTGCCGTCGACCCGGCGGCCTTGACCGGCGAGGGTCTCGAGCTGCGCCGCGTCCTGCATGAAACCATCGCCAAGGTCGGCGACGATTTCGGTCGGCGCCTGACTTTCAACACCGCGATCGCGGCCATCATGGAGTGCTGCAAGCTGCTGGGCCGCTTCCAGCCGGACAGCGACAATGATCGTGCGCTGGTGCAGGAATGCTGGTCCGCCCTGGTGCGGCTGATTGCGCCGATCACGCCGCATCTGGCCGAAGCCTTGTGGCAGCGGCTGGGTGGCGAGGGCTCGGTCTTTCAGGCCGGCTGGCCGGCCGTCGACGAGTCCGCCCTGGCGCGTCAGCGCATCACGGTGGTGGTCCAGGTCAACGGCAAGGTGCGCGGCCGCATCGAAGTCCCCCCCGACGCGCCGCGACCCGAAGTCGAGGCGCAGGCCCGCGCCGAATCCAATGTCGCCCGCTTTATCAGCGACAAGACCGTGCGCAAGGTGATCGTGGTCCCCAACAAGCTGGTCAACATCGTCGCCAGCTGATGATCCGCGCCCGATTCGCCCTGCTGCTGCTCGTGCTGGCCCTGACCGCCTGCGGATTCCAGCTGCGCGGTGAGGCGCGACTGCCCCCGGACATGGCCCAGACCTGGCTGGACGTGCCCGACCGCAACTCCAGCTTTGCCCGTGAGCTCGCCCTGCGCCTGCGCGCCGACGGCATCGAGGTGCTCGATGAGCCGGCCGAGCACAGCGCCGTGCTGCGCATCCACGGTGAGCGCCTGCGCAGCCAGCCGTTGACCATCTCCGGCCAGGCCCGGGTGCGCGAGTTCCTGCTTGCTTTCGACCTGGATTTCGAGCTGCTGGACGCCGACGGCGAGCCGCTGATTGCCCGCGAGACCCTGCGCCTGACGCGCGAATACAGCTTCGACGAGCAGTCGATTCTGGCCGCCAGCCGCGAGGAGGAATTCCTGCGCGCCGAGCTGCGTCAGGCCATGGCCTCGCGCCTGATGCGCCGGCTGGAGGCGGTGCCGGCGCCGTGAAGCTCTATCCCGACCGGCTGGAATCGCGCCTGGCCCGCGGCCTTGACCGCGCTTACCTGATTGCCGGCTCGGAAGACTTGCTGGTCGAGGAAGCCAGTGATGCCGTGCGTCGCACGGCGCGTCAGGCCGGCATCGGCGAGCGGCTGGTTCTGGTCGCTGACGCGCGCTTTGACTGGCAGCAACTGGGTGCGGCGACCGAAACGCTGTCGCTGTTCGCCAGCCAGCGCCTGGTCGAGGTGCGCCTGAGTTCCGGCAAACCGGGCCGGGACGGCGCCGCCGCCCTGCGCCAGAGGGTGGAAACCGCCAGCGACGACATCCTGATGGTCAAGTGCGGGGCCTGGGACCTGACCCAGGAGCGCAGCGCCTGGGCCAAGGCGCTGGAACAAGCCGGCGTCTACGTGCCGTGCTGGCCGGTCAAGGCCCATCAGCTGCCCGACTGGATTTCGCGCCGACTGGCCGCGCGCGGACTGAAAGCCGACTCCGCGGCCAGCCGCTTTCTGGCCGAGCGCCTGGAAGGCAACCTGCTGGCCGCGGCCCAGGAAATCGAACGCCTGGGCCTGCTCTACGGCAAGGGGGCGCTGCTGGGGCTGGACGAAGTCCGCGCCGCGGTGGCCGACAGCGCCCGCTTCGACAGTTTTCGCCTGGTCGAACTGGTGCTCGGCGCCCGGGCCGGTGCGGCCCTGCGCTGCATTCGCGGGCTGCGCGACACCGAAGTCGCCATGCCGATGATCGTCTCGGCGCTGGCCCGCGAGCTTCAGGTCGTCGCCGCCTTCCAGGTTCAGGTTCGCAGCATGTCCGAGGCGGCCGCCTTCGCCGAGCTCAGAGTCTGGCGCTCGCGCCAGGCTGCGGTGGCCGCGGCGGCCCGACGCCTGCGCCCGACGGCGATCCGCGAGGCCATGGCCGGACTGTCCGATCTGGATCGCATGGCCAAATCCAACGACCGGCACGAGTTCTGGGTCGCGCTGGAGCGGCTGTGCGTAAGCCTGGCGGCCGACAGCGGGGACCGTCATGCCGCGTGAGCAGCGAGCCATCCGCAACCGCGCCGTGGCCATTTTCGGCGGGACCTTCGACCCGGTGCACTATGGCCATCTGCGCGCCGCGGCGGAAATTTCCGAGCGCCTCAAGGTCAGTGACTTTCGCCTGGTGCCGGCCGGTAAACCACCCCATCGCCGGGGCACCGGGGCGGAGGCTTTTCACCGCCTGGCCATGCTTGAGCTGGCCGTGGCGGCCTATTCCGACCTCCATGTCGACGAGCGCGAGGTGCGCCGCGACGGCCCCTCGTTCATGGTCGAAACCCTGGAAAGCGTGCGGGCCCAGGTCGGCCAGGTGCCGCTGTTGCTGTGCGTCGGTCAGGACGCCGCCAACCAGCTCGACGGCTGGCACCGCTGGCAGGATTTGCCCAAGCTTGCGCATCTGGTGGTCATGACTCGACCGGACAGCGCGCCGCGCTATCCGGCCGCGCTGGCCGCCGTGCTGGAGCAGCGCCGGGTCCGCCGCGCGCGTGACCTGATGCGCTCACCGGCCGGTCTGGTCTGCCATGTCGAAGTCACCCAGCTGGCCATCTCCTCGACCGACATCCGGCGCCAGCTCGCGCGTGGCTGGGACCCGCGCTTTTTGCTGCCGGCGACCGTTCTGTCCTACATTCGCAAGCACGGGCTTTATGCGGGAGGTGAAACCAGGACGGCAAACGGTTAAACTTCGTCCATCGTTTAAACCTTCGAGCCCAAGCGAGCCGATTTGAATTCAAACATCTCCCCTGAACCCCGCCAACTTCTCGAACTGGCCATTGCCGTCCTCGAAGACGCCAAAGGCGACAACATCCAGGTCATCGACCTCACCGACCGCTCCAGCTTCGCCGACTACATGATCGTGGTCAGCGGCAATTCGACGCGCCAGGTCAAGTCCATGGCCGACCGCCTGGTCCAGCGTGCCAAGGCCTCCGGATTCAAGCCCCTGGGCGTGGAAGGCGATCGCGAGGCGGAGTGGGTCCTGGTCGACCTGGCCGACATCGTGGTGCACCTGATGCTGCCGCAGACTCGGGCGTTCTACAACCTGGAAAAACTCTGGTCGACGCCGCCGGCCGCGCGATCGACCAGCGCTCAGGCCTGAACGTTTTTAAAAGCAAAAGCCTCACGCAGAGGCGCAGAGCTGCTGAGGCCGCGGAGGAAAAAGGGCTTATCAGGGCTGCCCATTAGCCCTGTCGAGGCAGAAACCCAGCTCTTTACTCTCTTTACTCTGCGCGCTCAGCGGCTCCGTGCCTCTGCGTGAGGCTCAAAAGCACCGAATGCTGCCAACGCCACCATTCAGCAATCCGCTATGAAACTGATCGTTGCCGCCGTGGGTCATCGCATGCCGGACTGGGTCAAGGCCGGATGGGGGGAATATGCGCGGCGCTTTCCGCCGCATCTGGATCTGGAACTGATCGAGGTCCAGCCGGCCGGTCGCGAGGGCGGCGGGCGCGCCGCGGCCCTTGAAGCCGAGCGCCTGCGCTCACGCCTGCCCGAACGCTGCGTTCGCGTCGCCCTGAACGGCGCTCCGCGCGCCTGGTCGACCGAAGACCTGGCCGAAAAGGTCGCCGACTGGCAGCAAAACGGCGATCCGGTTGCCTTTCTTATCGGCGGCGCCGATGGTCTTGCGCCCGAGCTGCTGGCCGAATGCAGCCTGCGCTGGTCGCTGGGGCCGGCTGTTTATCCGCACATGCTGGTGCGCATCATCGTCGCCGAACAACTCTACCGGGCCTCCACCATTCTCAGCGGACACCCCTATCACCGTGGCTGAGGTGAATCGACTGGTGCTGGCTTCGGCTTCGCCGCGGCGCAGGGAGCTGCTCGAGCACTGCGGCTTTCCGTTCGAGGTTCACCCGGCCGATATCGATGAGCGGGCGCAGAAAGACGAAGCACCGACGGATTACGTGCAGCGAATCGCCGAGGAAAAAGCGCGCGCCGTGCACCGGGCAATGCCCGACTGCTTTGTCCTTGGGGCCGATACCGCGGTGGTGCTGGGGGCCGAGATCCTGGGCAAGCCGGACTCGGCTGAACAGGCCCGAACCCTGCTTGGGCGCTTGTCCGGGCGCGTCCACCAGGTCTACTCGGCGCTGGCGCTGGTCTGTCCCGACGGCCGCTGCCTGCAGCGCCTGAGCACGACCGATGTGACCTTTGCCGAGCTGCCGAACGACTGGATCGAGCGCTACGTCAGAAGCGGCGCCGGCCTGGACAAGGCCGGCGCCTACGGCATACAGAACAATGCCGGGCTGTGGGTGCAACATATCAGCGGCAGCTACAGCGGCGTGGTTGGCCTGCCCCTGTATGAAACCGCGCAGCTGCTGCGCGAAGCGGGTTTGCGCATTCCCTGACCGGGCCGCTTGTGGGCATGGCGTGCACAGGCAGCAATGCTATTCTTTGGCGCTGAAGTGACGGGAGTCTGCGGCCCCCTCTCACCCGGTTTTGGAGCACTCCTTTGCCCGACGAAATCCTGATCAACGTCACGCCGACCGAAAGCCGGGTCGCCGTGGTCGAAAACGGCCTGCTGCAGGAGCTTTACCTGGAGCGCTGGGACGACGGCAGCTATGTCGGCAACATCTACATGGGTCGGGTCGAGCGCGTGCTGCCCGGCATGCAGGCGGCGTTTGTCAACATCGGCCTTGAGCGCACGGCGTTTCTTCACGCCAACGACATCATGCCGCGCCAGCCCGAGCTGACCGAGAACGGTGACCCGGTCGCCGCGCCGCCGATCAACGATTTGCTGCGCCAGAACCAGAACGTGCTGGTGCAGGTCATCAAGGACCCGCTGGGCACCAAGGGCGCCCGCCTGACCACGCAGCTCAGCATTCCCTCGCGCTACCTGGTCTTGCTGCCGGAGGTCAACAACATCGGCGTCTCGGTGCGCATCGAGGCCGAAGCCGAGCGCGAACGCCTGCGCACACTGGTGCGCCAGCTGGTTGGTGAAGACAGCAAGGCCGGCTTCATCCTGCGCACCAACGCCGAAGACGTGGGCGAGGAGGCGCTGGCCCGCGACCTGGAGTACCTGCGTCGTCTCTGGGCCCGCATCGACAGCGCGATGCAGGATGCGGTTGCCGGGCAGTGCATCTATGAAGACCTGTCGCTGCCGTTCCGGTCGCTGCGCGATCTCATGCACAGCGAAGTCGAGCGTGTACGAATCGACCATGCGCCGACCGTCGACCGGGCCCGGACTTTCGCGCGCGAGTTTTTTCCGGACTGGGTCGACCGCATCGAGACCTATTCCGGCGACGGACCGCTGTTTGATCTCTACGGCGTCGAAGACGAGATCGAGCGCGCGCTGAGCCGCACCGTGCCGCTCAAATCCGGCGGGCACCTGACCATCGACCAGACCGAAGCAATGACCACGGTCGACGTCAACACAGGGGCCTATGTCGGCTTCCGCAACCTCGAAGACACGATCTACAAGACCAATCTCGAAGCCGCCCAGGCCATCGCCCGGCAGCTGCGCCTGCGCAATCTGGGCGGCATCATCATCATCGATTTCATCGACATGGCCGAGGTCGAGCATCGGCGGCAGGTGCTGCGCACCCTGCAGCGCGCGCTGGCACGCGACCATGCGCGAACTTCCGTGTCCGAGGTTTCCGCGCTCGGCCTGGTCGAGATGACGCGCAAGCGCACCACCGAAAGCCTGGAGCACCGCCTGTGCGAGCCCTGTCCGACCTGCGGCGGCCTCGGGCGGGTCAAAAGCGTCGATACCGTATGTTCCGAGATTTTCCGCGAGATCCTGCGCGCGGTGCGCCAGTTCGAGACCGGTGAACTGCGCATCATGGCCTGCCCGCGGGTGGTGGAGCGCATCCTGGAAGATCATCACCGCACCATCGCCGAACTGACCGAACAGCTGGGAACCACCATATGTTTCCAGCCTGAGGAACAATACGGGCAGGAACAGTTCGACGTCGTTTTGCTTTGACCGCCGCATCCGCCAGATCCGGGGGCAGGCGCGCCTGGCGCCTGCTGAGAGCGCTCGTGTTGTACACCCTGGCCGTGCTGGTCATTGCCAGTGCGGTGGTCATCGGCGTCGGTCGCGCGCTGGTCCCGCACGCCGATCACCTGCGACCCTGGCTGGAGCGCACGGCCGGCGAGCGGCTTGGCCAGAACGTGACGCTGGATCGCGTGGAAGCCGAGTGGCCACGGTTGACCCCCAGTCTGAGTCTGATTGGCGCCGAACTCGACGACGGGGCCGGCAATCAGCTGAGAATCGACCGCGCGCGCCTGGAAATCCACCTGCCCAACCTGATGGACCGCGAGACCAACCTGATTCGCCTGATCCTGCTTGGGCTGGATCTGGTTCTCGAGCCTGACGAGGATGGGCGCTGGGGCGCGCAAATGGCCGGCGGCGGCGACGGCGACTGGCGCGAGCAGCTGCCCATGGGCGATTTGCTGATTCGCGACGCCACCGTCCATATCCGGCCGGAGAACTGGCCGGTCACCGCGCTGCACCTGGAGGAGGGCAGCCTGCAGCGCCGCGGGCGTGAGACGCATTTTCGCGGTGTACTCAATCGACGCGCCGGCGCCGAAGAACTGGACCTGCGGCTGCTGATCGAGCATCCGGGTCAGCACTGGGCGCGGGTGCGCGGCTGGGTCGGCGCGGAAGGCCTGTCGCTGTCCTCACCGGCAATACCCGCGCCGACGGCCCTGCGCCTGCCGGACGAGCTCAATGCGCGAACGGATCTGCAGATCTGGCTGGACTGGGACTTGCTCGAGAATCAACTGGCACTGGATCTGGATCTATCCCTGGCGCTGGGCGATGAGACCGAGCCGCTTGAAGCCCGGGCGCGCCTGGAAAGCGGGGACCGGATACTGGGTCTGGAAATTGCCGAGTTGAGCCAGGGAGAAGATCTGATCGGCGCGGGTCTGGCCGCCGCGCGCGGCGCCGGCAGTGGTTCAAGTGCCGGCGGCCGCGAGACCTGGGCGCTGGCCGTCGACGCGCTGGATCTGCATGCGCTGCATCAAGCCTTTCAGCCGTGGCTGGGCGGGCAGGACTTCTGGCCACGGGCGCTGGAAGGGCAGGTCGAGGATCTGGCTCTGGCGGCCACCGGCGACTGGAGCGTTCACGCCGCTGCGGGACAGCTTCGCCGGCTCAATCTGGAGTTCGCCGAGCCGCTGCCGGCGATCAGCGGACTGGATATCGAGCTGGGTCTGGACGGTGATCGACTGGTGCTGAAACCGACCGGCCAGCCCCGGGCGCGCTGGCGCCGCCATATTCGCGGCGACATGGTGCTGGACGATATCTCCGGCCGCGTTCTGCTGACGCCCGGAACGCTCGAATTGCAGGGGCTCGCCGTGAAAGGCCCGGTCGCCGACGCCACGGCCCACGGCTGGATCTACCTGACCGAGCCCCGACCGTTTCTGGATTTCGTCATCGACGTGCATCGCGTCGGACCCACCGACCCACGGCCGTTTTTGAGCTATCGCACCATTCCCGAGGCGGCCATGCAGTGGCTGGATGCGTCGTTTGTCCACGTTGAGCAGGCCAGCGGGCTGGTCAATCTGCACCTGAGAGCGGGCACCCAGGCGCGCGACCTGCGGCCCGGCTCCTACCAGGCCCTGATCGACTTCACCGGCGCCCGCCTGGACTACTGGCCCGAATGGCCGCAGGCCGAGTCGGTCGACGGCCACGCCGCTTTCATCGGCAATCGCCTGATCGGCTCGGTGGACCGCGCCCGTTTCGGCGAAGTCGAACTGGCCGCACCGTCACTGGAAATCGCCGAGCTGACCGATCCCATCATGCGCTTTGCGCTGCAGGCCGACGAGGTCGATGCGGCCGGCCTGGCCGAGGTTTTGAGCGCCATCCCGGAGCCCGGATGGCAGGCAGTCATGGAACCGCTGGTCTGGTCCGGCCCGCTGAATGCCACGGCCGCGCTGACCCTGCCGTTTCGCACCATCGGCGACTGGGGCATTGCCGGTGAGATCGAGCTGGAGGAAACCGGTCTGGGTGTCCATCCGCCCGGTCTGGCGGTGGACGGACTGACCGGTACGGTGAACTTTGACCGCAGCGGCCTGGAGCCCACCGTGCTGCAGGCGCGGTTGGGCGAGCAGGTCTTCGATCTGAGCGCTTCAGCGCGCTTTGAAGCCCCGGCGGCGCTGGAGCTCGAGGGCACTTTCAATCCGTCTGATCTGGCCTGGATCCGGGCCGCGCTGGGCGATCTGGCCGACGGACTCAGCGGCGCCAGCCACTGGCGATTCCAGCTCGACGGCGATGAGCCGGAGGGAGATCGCGGACTGAAAATGCGGGTGGAAAGCGATCTTGCCGGCTTGAGCGTCGACTGGCCGCCGCCGCTGGACAAATCAGCCGATACGCCCTGGCCGAGTGCGGCAACGCTGATACTGGATGAGGAGCGGCAGCTGCTGGAGTTTCGGATCGATGAGCGACTGGCCGGGCGCTGGAAAGGCGACGCCGACGGCTGGGCCCTGGGCCTGAATGCGGGCACAAGCCGTCTGCCGGAGCTGCCGGAGCAAGGCGTCAGGGTGGACGGTCAGCTGGCCCATCTGGCGCTCAACGACTGGCTCGCGCTGGTCGCCGCTCAGCCGCATGTCGCGCCCGACCAGCCGCCGAGCGCATTTGACCTGGACCTGGCGCTGGAGCGCTTCGAGCTGGCCGGTCTGAGTGCCGGCCCGGCCGAGTTGAGCCTTCATCGTGCCGCCGATGGCTGGACCGGGCGCATCGAAAGCCCCGAGCTGGCCGGCAGCATCTCCATTCCCACGCCGCTGGACAGCGGGCGCGCGGTGGTCCTGGATTTTGATCGACTGTATGCGCCGCGGGCGCCGGCGGTCGAACCGGACGAGTTGCGTAACGGCGCGGCAGCGCCGGACGCGATTTCCGAATTCGACCCGCGCGGCCTGCCGCCGGTTTCGCTGGCCGTGGAAGATCTGGGCTGGGGCGAGCTCGCGCTGGGCCGGGCCCGTCTGGAGGCCCATCCCAGCCCTGCGGGTCTGGAAGTGGAATTGCTCGACATCAGCGGGGCCGACCTGCGGCTGCAGGGCAGCGGTCGCTGGGTCGCCACGGATGACATTCCCCGGTCGGAGTTCCTCGGCCGTCTGACCAGCCCCAGCCTGAGCGCCGTGGTCGCCGCGGCCGGCTACGAAGCCGGTCTCGAAGCTGCGCGCTCGCAGGTGGATCTGGACTTGCACTGGCCCGGTGCGCCCCAGGACTTCCGCCTGCAGCGGCTGATCGGCGAGTTGGATCTGAGTCTGAGCGACGGCGAGATTCCGGAAGCCCGCCCCGGCGCCGGGCGCCTGCTGGGGCTGGCCAGCATCAACGCCATTCCGCGCCGGCTGATGCTGGATTTCAGAGACGTCTTCGCCGCCGGACTGCGCTTTGACGACATTGAAGGTCGCTTTGTCCTCGAGGGCGGATTCGCCGAAACCGACGGCCTGGTGCTGCGCTCGACCGCCGCGGTCATCACCATCAGCGGCCAGACCGACATGGCGGCCCGGCGCTACGACCAGCGGGTTCTGGTCGAGCCGGGCCTGGGTGCGACCCTGCCGGTCATCGGTGGGCTGGCCGGCGGCCCGGTCGGGGCTGCCGCCGGATTGGTCTTGCGCCAGTTGCTCGATCGGCCCCTGCGCGGTCTGGCCGAGGTGCACTACGACGTCACCGGGCCGTGGGAGGCGCCGGAAATCAAGCTGGTCGACGCGCGGCTGCCGGAAGAGGTGATCGACGATGACGCCGACGACGGGTCGGGCACGCCACCGCCATGATGATGGTGAGACCATAAGGCAATTGAATTCGTCCGGCTCAGGCCGGATATCCATCCCACGCACGCAAACGGAATTTTCCATGTACGAACAGGTTCGTGAGCAACTGCTGCAGCCCGCCGGGCTGGGCCACACCGAAATCGATCAGGTCCTCAATCGCCTGCTGGCGCGCGGCATCGATTTCGGCGAACTCTATTTTCAGCGCCGCGTGCGGGAAGGCTGGTTGCTCGAAGACGGCAGCGTCAAGAACGGCAGCTGGGACGTCGACCAGGGCGTGGGCGTGCGCGCCATCGCCGGTGCCGGGACCGGTTTCGCCTATGCCGACAGCCTGGCCCTGCCGGCGCTGCTTGACGCCGCCGACAGCGCCCGCGCGATCAGCCAGCGCAGCGGCGAGGGTCGGGTGCAGACCGTCCAGGTCAGCAACTACCCCGAGCGCTACAAGGGCCTGGACCCGACCTCCGAAGTCGAATCCGCGCGCCGGGTCGAACTGCTGCGCACCATCGACGCCTACGTGCGCTCGCTGGACGAACGGGTCCGCGAGGTCACGGTCTCGGTGGCGGCCAGCCACGACCAGATCGTGATCGCGGCCACCGACGGCACGCTGGCCGGCGATCAGCGTCCACTGGTCCGGCTGGATGTTCGCGTGCTTATGGAACAAGGCGATCGGCGCGAACAGGGGTTCAGCGGCGGCGGCGGGCGCTACAGCTTTGATGAACTCCTGGAGCCCGAAGTCTGGCAGACCTACGCCCGTGACGCGGTGCGCCAGGGTGCGATCAACCTGACTGCCGAACAGGCACCGGCCGGCTTCATGACCGTGGTGCTGGGTGCCGGCTGGCCCGGAGTGCTGCTGCACGAGGCGGTCGGGCACGGTCTGGAGGGCGACTTCAACCGCAAGGGCATTTCAGCCTTCAGCGGGCGCATCGGCGAGCGGGTGGCGACCGAGGCCTGCACCGTGGTCGACGACGGCACCCTGGACCATCGGCGCGGTTCCCTGAACATCGACGACGAAGGCACGCCCAGCAGCTGCACCACGCTGATCGAAAACGGCCGCCTGGTCGGATTCATGCAGGACAAGCTCAATGCCCGCTTGAGCGGCGTTGCACCCACCGGCAACGGCCGGCGCGAGTCCTTTGCCCATCTGCCCATGCCGCGCATGACCAACACCTACATGCTGCCCGGACAGCATGATCCCGAGGAAATCATCGCTTCGGTCGACGACGGCATTTACGCGGTGAATTTCAACGGCGGCCAGGTCGATATCACTTCGGGCAAGTTCGTGTTCGCCGCCTCGGAGGCCTACCGCATCAAAAACGGCCGGCTGGGCGCGCCGATCAAGGGCGCGACCCTGATCGGCAACGGCCCGGACGTGCTCACCCGCGTTGGCATGGTCGGCAACGATCTCGAGCTCGACAGCGGCGTCGGCGTGTGCGGCAAGGAAGGCCAGAGCGTGCCGGTCGGCGTCGGTCAACCCACGCTGCGCATCGACGGGCTGACCGTCGGGGGGACTTCATGAGCGCGGTCAGTCCATTGGCCCGCGGCGGCGCCAGCGACTTGCTCGCCAACCCGGACCGCGAGCGTGAACTGCTGAACGGCATCGCCCACCGGGCGCTGGATCGCGCCGCCGAGCGCGGCGCCGACCAGGCCGAAGTCAGCGTGTCATCCAGCCTCAACCGCGAAGCCGGCGTCAGGCTCGGCGAGATCGAGGTGCTGGAAGAAGCCCGCGACCGCGGCGTGCGCATCACCGTCTACTGCGGCGGCTGTTCCGGCTCGGCCAGCACCGGCGACCTGCGCCCGGAAGTCATCGACCAGGCCGTGGACCGGGCGCTGGCCATCGCCCGCCACACCCAGCGTGATCCGGCCGCCGGCCTGGCCGAGGCCGAGCTGATGGCCAGCGACCTGCCCGACCTGGACTTGTGGCACCCGGTTGATCTGGACATGAGCGAATTGATCGAACGCGCGCGCGAGATCGAGCAGGCCGGCCGCGACAGCGATGCCCGCATCAGCAATTCCGAAGGCGCCAGCGTTTCGGCCGAGACCGGCATGAGCGTCTATGCCAACAGCCACGGCTTCAGCGGCTCCAATCGCGGGACGCGCTATTCGCAAAGCTGCATTCTGATTGCCGCCGACGATGCCGGCATGCAGCGCGACTATGACTGGGATTCGCGCCGGCGTTTCGACCAGCTCGCCGCGCCGGAAATCACCGGCCAGGAGGCGGCCAAACGCACCCTGCGGCGCCTGGGCGCGCGCCGCGTGCCGACCGGTAAGGTGCCGGTATTGTTCGTGCCGGAAGTCTCGCGCGGGCTGATCGGACATTTGATCGGCGCGGTGTCGGGCGGACAGCTGTATCGGCGCGCCAGTTTTCTGCTGGACGCCGTCGGCACCCAGGTACTGCCGTCCTGGGCTTCGCTGATCGAATCGCCGCGCCAGCCCGGCGGTCCGGCTTCGGCCAGCTTCGACGCCGACGGCGTGGCCACGCGCGAGTCGGCGCTGGTGGCCGACGGTGAGCTGCTGCGCTATGTGCTGAGCACTTACTCGGCCCGGCGCCTGGGCTTGACGACCACCGCCAACGCCGGCGGCGTGCGCAATCTGCGTTTCACCGGCGGTCGCCATCGCTACGACGAACTGCTCGGCGAGATGAATCGCGGCCTGGTCGTCACTGAACTGATGGGCCAGGGCGTCAATCTGGTCACCGGCGACTATTCGCGCGGTGCGGCCGGTTTCTGGGTCGAAAACGGCGAGATCGCCTGGCCGGTGGAAGAAATCACCATCGCCG